>JAKFWI010000149.1 GCA_021731965.1 Hyphomonadaceae bacterium
ATACCGTCAAGGGTTCGGACTGGCTGGGCGATCAAGATGCCATTGAGTATTTGTGCCGCAACGCGCCCGCCGCGGTGTATGAGCTTGAGCATTGGGGCGTGCCGTTTTCGCGCACCGAGGAAGGCAAAATCTACCAGCGCGCTTTTGGCGGCATGACGCGCAATTACGGGGAGGCCTCCGTGCAGCGCACCTGCGCCGCCGCCGATCGCACCGGCCATGCCATTTTGCACACGCTTTATGGCCAATCCTTGCGCCGGGAAGTGGAATTCTTCATCGAGTATTTCGCGCTCGATCTGATCATGGATGATCAGGGGGCGTGCCGGGGCGTCACCGCTTGGCGCCTCGATGATGGCAGTTTGCATCGCTTTCGCGCCCAGCGCGTGGTGCTGGCCACGGGCGGCTATGGCCGGGCCTATTTCTCCGCGACCTCGGCGCATACCTGCACCGGCGATGGCAATGCCATGGCGCTACGCGCCGGTTTGCCATTGCAGGACATGGAATTTGTGCAATTCCACCCCACCGGCATTTATGGGGCCGGCTGCCTGATCACCGAGGGCGCGCGCGGCGAAGGCGGTTATCTGACCAATTCGGCCGGTGAGCGCTTCATGGAGCGCTATGCCCCCACGGTGAAGGATTTGGCCCCGCGCGACATGGTCAGCCGGGCCATGACGATTGAAATTCGCGAGGGGCGCGGCGTGGGCACCCACAAGGATCACATCTTTTTGCATCTCGATCACCTCGATGCGAAAATCCTGGAGGCGCGCCTGCCCGGCATTTCCGAAAGCGCGCGGATTTTCGCCGGCGTCGATGTGACACGCCAGCCCATCCCGGTTCTGCCCACCGTGCATTACAATATGGGCGGCATTCCCACGAATTATCACGGCGAGGTGCTCACCAAAAAAGGCGGCGATCCCGATTCCACCGTCTCGGGCCTGATGGCCGTGGGGGAGGCGGCCTGCGTCTCCGTGCACGGGGCCAACCGGCTCGGCTCCAATTCCCTCATCGATCTCGTGGTGTTCGGCCGGGCCGTTGGCTTGCGCTGCGGTGAGGCGCTGAAAAGCGGGGCCTCCCAGGCCGAATTGCCCAAGGATGCGGGGGAGGCCGCTTTCGCGCGGCTTGAAAAATTCCGCAACGCCTCCGGGGCCATCTCCACCGCCAGCTTGCGCCTCGATATGCAGCGCACCATGCAGGAAACCTGCGCGGTTTACCGCACAGGGCCCGTGCTGGAAGAAGGCGCGGCGCGCATCGACAAGGTGTTCGCGGCCCTGCCGGAAGTGCGCGTCAGCGATCGCTCCATGATCTGGAATACGGATCTGGTGGAAACGCTGGAGCTCGATAATCTGGTGCAGCAGGCCGTCGTCACCGTGCATTCGGCGGTGAACCGCACCGAAAGCCGCGGGGCGCATGCGCGTGAGGATTTTTCCGAACGGGATGATCAAAACTGGATGAAGCACACCTTGGCTTGGCTGGAAGGCGCCCAGGGGCTGGTCCGGATCGATTACCGGCCGGTGCACTCCAACACCTTGACCAATGAAGTGCAGACCATTCCCCCCAAAAAGCGGGTGTATTGAGGGAATGGCAAATTTCGCGCGCGTCGAGTCGGGGCAGGATTTTCTTGGCTGCGGCTAGCGAATACACTGCACGTGGCCGCATGATGGGCGCGGAGGCTCGAATTGCCAGGTAATGAATGTTCGCATTCCGTTATGCAACTCCTTCGGAGAGGAGTCTCCGAATCTAGAACTGACGGTGTCAATTGTTTAAGTAATTGAAATTGCATATGACGGAAGCAATGCTGGATGCTGACGAGCATGTATGGGGGCGAGGCTAGGACTGCATTGTGACACATTGTAGAATGGCCTGAACCCAGGTTGACGGCATTCCGCGAGTCCTCTAGCTTTGGTCGTGCAGACAGGGAATCCTTGATATGTGCGTAAAGCTGGGCTTTGGGATTGTGCTAAGACACCTATTGATTTGCTTTGGGTTTTTTCTCGCCACCAGTCAATATGCGCTAGCGCAAAGTGCTGCAGATCTGGCGGGTGAGTGGACGGGTTCGACGTCGGGTAACGCAGGCGGTCCGGTTTATTTTCGATTTGTGGTCGTCCCAACCGGGCCAGACACATTTGTCGGCAACATGGTTGAGTTTAACACCTTCGCGGATCAGCGGTTTCCTGAGTTGCGTGCTCGTATCGCCGGCAAGCTCGAGCCGAATGGGCGCGTGCGATTCAGCAAGAAATATGATGGCACCGCAGGCGTTTCGCATTTTGTTTCATATGAGGGGGAGTTGTATCCGCAGGGTTTACGCGGCCAGTGGAGTGTCGCGGGAACAACTGGAGGCTTTGTCGCCCGTCGCGGCGTGTCCGGAATCGCGCTGCGCCTAAGTGCGCCGGAGCAGCCACGCAGCGTGCGAACTTCTGAAGCGAGGCAGGAGCCGGTCGCGACACCCGCTAATATCGAGCCACGCAGCGTGCGAACTTCTGAAGCGAGGCAGGAGCCGGTCGCGGCACCCGCTAATATCGAGCCACGTCAAGCCCCGCCAATGGTGGACGCCGATACGAGCGAGTGGCCCCAAGATGGTGCTAAAAGTCGCACCATCTCTCTTCGCCTGAACAATCTTGACGATGTGGGCGCAGCAATACTCGTGCTGCCCGACGGAAAGCAGGAATTGATCGCTGCTGGAGAATGGTCTGGTGCTGGTGGCGCTGGTTACGGAGAGGCGGATTTTACAGATAAACTTAAAGTTGGCCCAAACACTCTTGTGGTTTTTATTTACAACAAGGCGTTCTCTTTTTGGGTCGGCAAGTGGACGTTTGACTTCCAACTGTTCGGGGATGCGGATGATCCAATATGGGCGGCCTCTGGTGGAGCGCGAGAAAATAACGTAGGGATTAGATACTGGCGCGCATTCACGATAATCAAAAGCCCTAAAGGGGAGCTCACCGTAAAATCCATGGCCGAGCGTGACATCATGGTGTTGAGGCCTGTGGTAGAGAAACTCCACCTGCGACTCCTGAGAGAAATGCCGAGTGCGGATGGTGCGGCAATGTCAGTGGTGGTGGCTGCTTTTGCAGCTGCCATGGTGTCGGATATTGTTGGCGGAAGTACTACTTCCTCCAGCAGCGCCAGTGACTACGACGATTATGAACGGCCTGGATCGACGCAATCTAGTCCGTCGCCACCACCGACATATACAACGGGCTTTTATGGCAATTGCCATGGCGGAGCGTTCTACGGGTGTTGACCTCGTAGTCTTGCCCAGCGCACGCTCGCGTCATCCCACCGTGCGTAGCAGCGGTGGGATGCATGGCTGAAAGTGCCCAGTCATCCAAAGGCGGGCTTTGCCCGAACCCAGGATCCCGGTCCGATCCCACCGTCTCCCCTCGTTTAGGGGGGGAGTGGCCCGAAGGGCCGAGGGGGGCGTTGGGCCCTCAAAGCCCCCTTCCGCTTGCGCGCACCTCCCCCGCAAGCGGGGGAGGAAAGTGGATCCTGGTCTTCTCGCTTCGCTCGAAACCAGGATGAAGGGGGGAGGGGCGCTTGGCTCTGCCAGTGGCATGACGAAGGGTGCGGCATGACGGAGGGTCCTTGCGCCATCCCACAGGGCCGAAGGCAGCTTTGGGCGTTCCGGCGCTGGTTAAACCCCGGTTTTTGCTGGAGATCGAGGCCATCGCCGCTTTGCCGTGACATCCCATCCCGCGTTCGTTGTTTGGCGTTGCTTTTGTTGTGTTTAAGTAAGAAAGTTAGCTTTGGACGCTTGTCTTTGCTTTTGGCGTTGGCTGGGGAAAGAAACCATGATGAATGCACGCTATCTGCTGGCGGCCGCGCTGTTATTGGCCGCTTGTAAGCCGGCCCCCACCCCGCCGGCCGCGCAAGCGCCGCTGCCCGGTGAGCTGGCGGAGGAAGCCTACCCCAATTGCACGTGGGGTGAGGTCACCGGCGCGGGCATGTCGATCTGGAGCTATACCTGCCCTGACCAACGTTTGGTTGCGGATGAAGCCTTGCCTGGCTTCCAGCGCGAAGTGACGGATTCTGCGGGGCAAGTGGTGCGCATCCTCGCGATCCGTTTTTTTGCCAAGGCCCCCGACGCGCCGATCGATGCGGTTTTGGACGCGGTACGCGCGGCTTCGCCAGGGGCTGAGGCCTGTGGCATCGAGCCGGGCATCGAAGGCGATTTCCTGCTGTTGCCGACGGGTGCGGCGTGGGAAGCCTATCAGCGCTTTGTCCGCGGGGAAGCCGACGGGGTAAGCCAGCCTTGCGGGCCCCTCGGCCCCAGAGAAGCCGGCGGGTACAGCTTGCGCACGCTGGAAAGCGCGCCCGATAAGGTCGTGTTGATCAATTGGGGTACTGACACCCCAATCTTTGATCCAGACACGTTACGCCCGATCGGCAAATAGCCCCGTCCCGCTCTTGGCGCCGCTTCAGCCCATGCGGAAGGCGGCTTCTTCCAGGCTGTATTCGCGCATTTTGCGGTAGAGGGTCGAGCGGCCAATCCCCAACCGGCGCGCGACTTCCGTCATCCGGCCGTGATAGCGCTTCAGCGCCGAGACGATCAGCTCGCGCTCCACCTCGATAAAGGCCCGCACATGGCCCTCGCGGTTAAGAAAGCCATAGCCGTCTGGGCTCGGGGCCGGCGGGGCCGCGTCATTGGCCGGCGCCAAGGCGGCGGGCATCCGCACATCATTGGCTGCCAGCAAAGGCTGCAGGCCGCTGACATGGGGAAAATCCTCCAGTCCAAGATCCCCGCCTTCGCTCAGCACCACGGCGCGAAACACCGCGTTTTCCAACTGGCGCACATTGCCGGGCCAATCATATTGGCACAGCATGGCCATGGCCTGCGGCGTGCAGCCACGCACCGGGCGGTTTTCCTCGGCGGCGAAGCGCGCCACGAAGCGGGCGGTGAGCGCCGGGATATCCTCGCGGCGATCGCGCAGCGGCGGGGCCTCGATGGGAAATACGTTGAGGCGGTAATAGAGATCTTCGCGAAAGCGCCCTTCCTCGACCAGCTTGGCCAAATCCTTGTTGGTGGCCGATAGGACGCGCACATCCACCTTGACCGGGCGCTTGGCCCCCACGGGATCAACTTCGCCTTCTTGCAGCGCGCGCAGCAGTTTTACTTGCGCCTCGAGCGGCAATTCGCCCACTTCATCCAAGAAGAGGGTGCCATGATTGGCTTCGACGAATTTACCGGCATGATCAGAGACGGCGCCGGTGAAAGCCCCTTTGGCATGTCCAAACAAGATGGATTCCACCAGGTTTTCGGGCAAGGCACCGCAATTGACGGCGATGAAGGGCTTGGCCGCCCGATCGGAGGCGCCCTGGATGGCGCGGGCCAGCAATTCCTTGCCGACTCCGCTTTCGCCGGTGACCAAAACGGGGATGGAGGAGGCGGCCGCCCGCTGACCCAGGCGCGTGACCATGCGCATGGCTGGGCTGGCGGCGATCATGTCGTCAAACCCGATGCGCCCGGAGGGTCGCTTACCCAAGCGGACCACTTCGCCCTTGAGGGCCGCGGTTTCCATGGCGTTTTGCACGGTGGTGACCAGGCGTTCCGGGCTGGTGGGCTTGACCAGGAAGTCATTGGCTCCGGCCTTGGTGGCCTGCACGGCCACATCGACGCTGCCCGACGCCGTGAGCACAACCACCGGCAGGCTTGGCCGGCTGCGGCGCGCATCGGCCAGCACCTCCAGGCCTTGCTTGCCGGGCAAAACCAGATCAAGCAGCATCAGCTGGATATCGCTGTGCGCATCCAGCGCGATCAGCGCCGCAGGCCCGTCAACCGCGAGCCGGGTTTTGAAGCCGTGACGTTCCAGCGCAGCTTGCAGCAAGCGACGCTGAGTCGGATCGTCATCGACGACCAGAACCGTATCCACCATGATCCACCATCGGTTGTTCGTGCCGCTAACGGGCGCGTTGCCTCATTTCCATACAAGATCGGTCTCAAGGACGCGTTAAGATGGGACAGACAGCGCGAAAATCGCCTGTAGGTGCGCCGGAATGGGCAGTTTTCGGCCTGGAGGATGCTGCGGCGCACAGTTTCCGCCAGGCGGCGCGCGAGCGCGCCCCGGGTCTCGCGGCGGCTTATGTGCGCGTCTGGCGCCGCGTAAGCGGGCGGGTTGGCCGGGCGCCCTGGCCCGCGCCTTGGCCCGGCGCGTTCGGCGCGACGATCAGCTGGCGGCGCGCTGGCGGCTTGGCTTTGGCGGGGTTGCACCGCCTGGACGGGGCCTTGGCGCGACGCGCTGGCTCGGCTTGGCTGCGCGGCAGGGCGCGCCCGCTTGCCACCTTGGCCCCGGGGCAATGGAATTTCCAGTGCCGCGCGCGCGGGGTCAGTGCGCGTATCGGCTTTGATGGCTCTTTGACGAGTGCCGCGGCTCTGGCGCATGCGATGTGGCTGATCGGGCATGGTACGAAAGGCTGGCTAGGACCAAGCGCGCCGCCCCCCGTGCGGGCCGCCACGGAGGTAGGTGGGGCCATGGCCCGGCTCGCTTTCGCAGACGTCTTGGGCGAAACCAGTACCCAAAACGCGCAATATCTTAGGGCGGAGATGGATTTGACTTATCTGGTGCGGATGCCGGCGCTGGATGTGGCGCAGGATCTGGTCGATGCGGGCCGCGATCCGCTTTCGGCGTGGAAAGAGGCGGCGGGGCTTTTTGCGCCGGCTTTGGCCTGGGCCGAGGCCAACAGCCTGCTCGAGGGTGCCGGCGTGGATGCGCCCTTGGTGCAGGCCATCGGCCATGCCAGCGCGCTTTACGCCCTTAACGGCACGGCGAGCCCGGCGGCCGCCCGGGGCCTGTTCACGGCATGGGGCGCGCTGGGTTCGGGCATTTCTTTGCCGCATTTTTCGGGCCTCTGCGGTCTGGCGTTGGATTCTGTGGCCAGCTGGCGGGGTGTGTATGATGTGGCCGAGGAGGGCTTTGCCCGCATGGAACGCGCGCGATGAAAGATGACGATCCGGAGCGCGATCGCTTCACCACGCGTGCGGCGCGGGTGGCGCAGGTGGGGGTCAATCTCTCCGGTGCCGCGGCAGCCTTGGGCCGCGCGCGCTTGTTTGGCGGCGAAGACGCGGACCGGCGCATCGCCGCCGCTTTGCGGGTGGCGCTGGGGCGCACCAAGGGCCCGCTGATGAAGGTGGCGCAGATGCTGGCCACCGTGCCTGATTTCCTGCCGCCAGAGCTGGCCGAGGAATTGACCAAACTGCAGGCCCAGGCCCCATCCATGGGCCCGGCCTTCGTGGCGCGGCGCATGCGCGCCGAATTGGGGGCGGAATGGCAAAGCAAGTTTGCGGCGTTTGAAATGCAGGCGGCCGCCGCCGCCTCGCTTGGCCAGGTGCACCGCGCCAGCGCCCATGACGGGCGCGCTTTGGCCTGCAAGCTGCAATATCCGGAAATGACCAGCGCCGTGGAAAGCGATCTGGCCCAGCTCAATATGCTGTTGGCTTTGGTCAAGGGGCTGGGGCGGCTGGTGGATCCCAGCGAGATAGGCCCGGAGGTGGCGGCGCGGCTGCGCGAGGAGCTCGATTACCAGCGCGAAGCAAAGGTCGCCGCGCTGTACGCCATGATGCTGGCGCATCTGGACGATGTGCGCACGCCCGTGCCGCTGCCCGAGCTGTCAAGCAAGCGCCTGCTGACCATGACCTGGCTGGAGGGGCGGCCTTTGTCGGCCTTTGAGGACGCCGACCAGGAAACCCGCAACCATATTGCCGGCCAGCTTTTCCATGCCTGGTGGGATCCCATGCACCATTTTGGCATCATCCACGGCGATCCGCATTTGGGCAATTACAGCTTTGCCGATTCCGGCCGCACGCTCAATCTGCTGGATTTTGGCTGCATCCGCATTTTCCGCCCGGCCTTCGTGGCAGGGGTGTTGAAGCTGCGCGATGGCCTGCTGCGCGATGACCGCGCCGCCACCGAAGAGGCTTATACCGATTGGGGTTTTGGCAAATTGAAGCCGCAATTGCTCGACGCGATGAATGTTTGGGCGCGCTTTATCTATGGGCCGATCATGGATGATCGGGTGCGCAGCGTGGCCGATGGGGTCAAGCCCGGCGAATATGGCCGGCGCGAAGCCTTGCACGTCAAGCAATTGCTGGCTGAGCATGGCCCGGTCACCGTGCCGCGCGAATTCGTTTTCATGGACCGGGCGGCCATCGGGCTGGGCTCGGCCTTTTTGCGGCTGCGGGCGGAGCTGAATTTCAGGCAATTGTTCGAGGACAGCATCAAAGATTTCAACGTGCAGGCCGTGGAAACGCGCCAAAGCCAGGCCCTGCACGATGCGGGCTTGTCGAGCTGACGGGCCCGGCATCCTCCCGCCGTCATCTTGGCTTCGCGCGGAGAGGGAAGGCCAG
>JAKFWI010000015.1 GCA_021731965.1 Hyphomonadaceae bacterium
AACCTTCGTCTGACGACAATTGCTTTACGGTGATGTGAAACTCTTCATACAGTTTTGTGTCGCATTTATTACGCCAGCCCAATTTCCCTTTTCCTGAAACAGCTTGTGTTTCGCGGCAGTGGTTGGGCAGAGCGCTCGCAAATACTGGATCCCGCATCGGGTGCGACCAAAAACACGCACCGCGCGCGCCGACGCGAGGCCGATCGCGGCTGTCGTGAATAAGGCGCGCTAGGCCCCGGCGGGGGCCGGATCGGGCCCAAAGCTGCGCGGCCGCATGCGCACATCCCCGATCACCGGCAATGCCGGCGTCAGCGCTGCGGGCGGCTGCGGGGTATCGAGCGGGCGCTCCAGCTTTTCGCCGCGCATGACAGCCAGGATCTCGTCCCCCGTCAGGGTTTCGTGCTCCAGCAAGGCCAGAGCCACCCGCTCGAGATCGCCGCGTCGCTCGGTAATGATACGCTTGGCTTCCAGATAGCCACCCTCGACCAGTCGGCGGATTTCGCCATCGATCTTGCGGGCGGTTTCCTCGGAGACATTCTGGTGGCGTGCCACGCTCATCCCCAAAAACACCTCGTCCTGGTTCTCACCGTAAGCCACCACACCCAGCTCATCGGAATAGCCCCAGCGGGTCACCATCAAGCGCGCCAGGCGCGTCGCCTGCTCGATATCGGAAGAGGCCCCCGAGGTGACCTTCTCCTTGCCAAACACCACCTCTTCAGCCACCCGGCCGCCCATCAGCACCGCTAGGCGCGAGACCATCTGCTCAAAGCTCATGGACAGCTTATCGCGCTCCGGCAATTGCATCACCATGCCCAGTGCCCGGCCGCGCGGAATGATTGTCGCCTTGTGTACCGGGTCCGTGGCGGTCACCGTGAGCGCCACCAGCGCATGGCCGCCTTCATGGTAAGCCGTGAGGCGCTTTTCATCTTCGCTCATCACCATGGAGCGCCGCTCCGCTCCCATCATGACCTTATCTTTGGCGTCCTCGAAATCACGCTGCGTGACTACGCGCTTGCCACGCCTGGCCGCCAGCAGCGCACCCTCATTGATCAAATTGGCCAAATCGGCCCCGGAAAAACCGGGCGTGCCGCGCGCCAACACCTTCAAGTTCACGTCGGGCGCAACCGGCACATTGCGCGTATGCACCTTCAAAATTTTCTCGCGGCCGGTGATATCGGGATTGGGCACCACGACTTGTCGATCGAAGCGGCCGGGGCGCAACAGCGCCGGATCGAGCACGTCGGGGCGATTGGTGGCCGCCACCAAAATAATGCCTTCATTGGTCTCGAAGCCGTCCATCTCGACCAGCAATTGGTTGAGTGTCTGCTCGCGCTCATCATTGCCACCGCCAAGGCCCGCGCCGCGATGGCGCCCCACCGCGTCGATCTCGTCGATGAAAATGATGCATGGTGCGCTTTTCTTGGCCTGCTCGAACATGTCACGCACGCGGCTGGCACCAACCCCGACAAACATTTCCACGAAATCAGAGCCTGATATGGTAAAGAACGGCACGTTGGCTTCACCGGCAATGGCGCGCGCCAGCAGCGTCTTGCCGGTGCCCGGGGGGCCGATCAGCAGCGCGCCCTTGGGGATCTTGCCTCCCAAGCGCTGAAACTTGCCCGGATCCTTCAAAAACTCGACGATCTCCTCGAGCTCTTCCTTGGCCTCATCAATGCCAGCCACATCGTCAAAGGTCACGCGGCCGTGCTTTTCCGTCAGCAAACGCGCCTTGGATTTACCAAAACCCATGGCCCGGCCGCTGCCCGATTGCATTTGCCGCATGAAGAAGAACCAGGCACCGATCAACAGCGCGATAGGCAAGAGGCTGAGCAGCAGCTCGGCGAACAAGGAATTGCGCTGCGGGCTCTTGCTGCGGATATCCACCCCGCCGGCTTCCAATTGCTGGGTCAGATCGATGGCCTGGGGCGGCACATTGGTGGCAAACTTTTTGCCGGCCTTGGTGACGCCGGACAAGTCATTGCCCTGGATGGTCACGGACTGCACCTCGCCAGCCCGCACCTTGCTGAGCATCTGGCTATAGCTGAATTCCTCAACCCCGCCGCGCGAACCCGAGCTCTGCATCACGGAAAACACCGCCACCAGCAGCAGCGCGATGACACCCCAGATGATCAAATTACGGAACGGCATGGCTTACTCGCTTTGGTGCGCACCGGGGCGCCAGGCTGACACAGTAACATAGGTAGGCTGACAGGTTCTGAATAGAGCGTGCAAGGATCAATCCGTCACTTTCCTGCGCGCCAAAGCAGGGCCTGGAGGCGCGTCGATACCAGCCAATGCGCCCAAGGCGCGCCGGCATCCCCGATTTCGAGGCCCAGGGGTGCCATTTCGGCATGGATCAATATGGGGCGGCCCCCTTTGTCCGGCGCAACCGTCCATCCAGGCTGCAGCGCCTTGCATTCCAGGCGATTATCCCAAACCTGCACCCTGCCTGCGCTTAGCGCCGCGCTCAACTCCTGGGGATTGCGGCCGCGCCCCCGCACCGCCCCCGGATCACGCGCCAGCACCGCATCCCCATGCCGGCAGTGCACCCGCACCCCTGCCGCGCTGTGGCTTTCACCTAAGATCACCCGCTGCAGGCTGCGTGCGGCGACCACCTCGCCGCACAGCACCTCGCGGCCCGAAGCGGCCGTCAATAGGCAGGCCATCAGCCGATGTTGGACGGGCAAAGGCTGCGCCAAAGCGTTTTGCCAGGCAAAAGTGAGCAGGCCCCCTTGGATGTCCACAGCTTGATCCAGCGCGGCGTGCACGGCGCTGTCCACGGCCTTGGCGGCGCGCGCAGCAAGTCCCGCAATCGCCAGCAAATGCGCCCGCAGGGCCGGCGTTTGTGCCAATTTTGCCCGCGCCCGCACGCGCGCAAAGCGGCTATTGGCGTTGGCGGGGTCCTCCAGCCATTGGGCCCCCAGGCCGCGCAGTTTCGTGCGCAAATCCGCGCGCCGCGCCGCCAGCAGCGGGCGATGGAGCAAGAGGCCGCGCCCTTCGGGCCAGATCGGTGCCGGCGCACGCGCCGCCATGCCCGCCAAGCCGCGCCAGCCCGTGCCAGCCGCGAGGCGCATGGCCACGGTTTCGGCCTGATCATCCGCGGTGTGGCCGAGGGCGATCTCAGCGGCACCCAAGCGGCGCGCCGCCGCGCACAATGCAGCCAAGCGCGCCCGCCGCCAGGCCGCCTGCCCCTTGGGTGGCCCCGCCCAACTGAGCCGCACGATTTCCACCTGCGCGCCATGCTGCGCCGCGATATGGGCCGCGGACGCGGCGATTTGCTGAGATTCTGCGCGCAGCGCGTGGTCCACGATCACAGCGTGCACGGGGCCGTGCTGGAGGCAATCCAGCAGCAGTGCCAGCGAATCACCGCCGCCAGAAAAACCAATCAGAACGGGCCGATCGCCGGGTGAAGGCCTGGCCTCGGTCGGCTGATCAGGGCTTGGCCGGTACAGCGCGCGCGCTCCCGGCCGTGTAGGAAATATGAGTTAAAAAACCCCGCAGGCTCGCCGCCCAAGCCTTCAGCAGGATTCTCAGGTGCTCGGAGCTGATACCGCCCGCCAAGGAGTATTGGGCCCGCAGCGCCGGCGCGCCTTGCGGTGTCAGATAGGCGAAGGCCGCCCATGTCTTATCGCGGTTCCAGCGATTGATCTGATCGGCGCTCGGCGGCTTGACCATGCTGACGCCGAAGGACAATTCGAAATCCACGCACTGGCTCTGCGCCGAAACGCAATCTTGCAGCAAAACTTGAAACGGCGTTTCGCCATCCAATTGCGCCACCAAGATGCGCTCCCCCTCACCGGCGTTCACCCAGCGTGCGGGCAGGCCGGCAGCCGTCAAGGCCGCGATCATTTCCGCCGCGCTGATGGCGGTGATCAGGCCTTGGGGCTCGGCGGGGGCGGGATCGCCCAAACGCGAGCGCTGCACTTGGCCCGGCGGGCGCGTGGCCGGCGCGCGGGCGATGATGGGGGCGTCTTTGTCACCCGTCTGCGCCCCGGCAGGGTCGCCCGTTTGGGCCATCGCCGCGGTGCCCATCATGGCCAAGCCCATGATCACCGCGCGCAGCAAGCGCTTAAGGCGTGGGCGGCTCATGCCGGGCAGGCACCGGATTTGGCCTCGCGCGCCGCCAATTCCTTGATCGACTGCGACGCGGCGGGGAAACGCTGCGGCAGGTCTTTGAACGCCTGGCACGCCTCGCGGATATTGCCCATGCCGCGCAACGCCAAGCCCAAACGCGCAAACGCATCGGGGGCGCGCGGGGAGGTCCCATGCAGCTTGACCACATCCAGGAATTGCTTGGCAGCCTCGCTGTTGGAGCCCTGCGCCAGCAGGGTCTGACCCAGCCAATAGCGGGCCTCCGCCAGCTGGCTGGCCTTGGGATAATCCTTGATGAAAGCCCGCAAGGCCGTTTCCGCGGCCGGGTAATCCCCTGAGAGCAGCAGCGCTTGCGTGCCTTTGTAGGCGGCCTCGGCATCTGCCGACACCGGACGCGACGACCCGGCGGGAGCCAAAGCGGCACTGGGCAGCGGCGCGGCCCCACTCTGAGGGCTAACGGCACCGCCTGCGGGCAGCGCACCCTGGCCAACCAGCACATCATCGAGAGCCTTATTGACCCGCACCAAATCCTGCTGGACCTTGGCGAGATCGAAGCGCATGCGCTCAATCTCCCCCGTGGCCTCGCGCAATTGCTGCTCGACCTGCTCGACCCGCTCCTGCAGGCGGATCGTGGCCGGATCGGCGGGAAGCGGCGAAAGCACGGTTTGCGCCGCAGCCGCGCCGCTCGCGCCAAAATACAATGTCATCGCGAGCAAGCGCGCCACCAATGCCGGCTTTGTCCGTTTATGTCGCATCGCCATGACGCCGTCCTTGATGGGAATACCTAATCAACGCCGCGCAAGGCCCTCCTCGAGAGGCACCTGACAAAGGCTGCCCCACACGGAAAAATCGCAAAAGGCTGCACGTGGCCAATCGCCCTTTGCCTGGCTCAGCGGGCAAAAATAGGGCGCCCGCGCGAACGGACGCCCCATTGTGATACCAAGTGGATTAGCCGACCACCGCGCCCGAGGTGATCTCGGTGTGGGCGTTACGGTTACGGGCCCAGCCATCTTCCGAGGCGCGCGTATCAATGGGGCGCTCTTTGCCATAGGAGGTGGTCGTGATGCGGCCAGCCGAAACCCCTTGAGCAACCAAATAGGAGCGCACCGCCGCCGAGCGACGCGCGCCCAGCGCCAGATTGTACTCACGCGTGCCACGCTCATCGGCATTGCCGGCGATCAAGATACGCGCGCTGGGATAACGCTGCAGCCAGGCCGCTTGCTTATCAAGGCCGGCACGGGATTCGGACGAAAGATCATATTGATCATAGTCGAAATAGACCCGATCCCCGGCATTGCGCTGGAAATCTTCGATCGAGCCGGGTGTGGGCCCTTGGCGAATTGGTGCCGGCGGCGGTGCCGGCGCGCGCGGCGGCGGTGCCACCACGGGCGCTTGCGGGGCCACAACCGGGGCCGGCTTGGTGGCGCATGCTGCGACAGCCGCCAAAGCGGCGAAAGCAGTGGCGATTTGAGCGACGTTACGCATATTCGTCCTTTCTGTCTGTTACGACACCCAACATTTCGGTGCCAATCCATGAATTATTTCATGTTCCTGCCCACGCAAAATCCGTGCAACAGAAAACCCCTTTAAGGACGCGGCCATCCCCCCGTCCGTCAAACTGGGCCACCATAAGGCGACAATGTGACAGCAGCAAGCATCCTCTACGCTTAAGGCAAGATGGGTGACCAGGCAGGATCCGAGGCATCACCAGGCGTCGAAATCTTCCTTAGATTCTGACCTGTAAGATCAACTGACCAGAGGTTCGGCTCGTCGGAAACGGTGAATTGACGAAAAAACATAATGACCCGCCCATTGGGTGACCAGGTCGGCCCCTCATCGAGATAGGCATCCGAGAGGATGCGCTCACCCGATCCATCGGGCCGCACCACACCAACCCCAAAACGCCCGCTTGCTTGGCGCGTAAAGGCGATCAAATCACCCCGCGGGGACCAAACCGGCGTCGTATAGCGCCCTTGGCCAAAGGATATCCGCTTCGGATTGGCGCCGCTGGCCTCCATTACATAGAGTTGCGGCGAGCCGCCCCGATCGGAAGTGAAGACGATTTGACTGCCATCGGGTGAAAAGGATGGGGAGGTATCGATGGCCGGGTGATTGGTTAGCCGCTGACGCTCGCGCGTGCGCAAGTCCATGCGGTAAATCTCCGAATTTCCATTGACCTCCAGAGTAAACACGACGGAGCCACCGTCCGGGCTGAAGCGCGGCGCAAAGGTCAATCCGGGAAATTCCCCCAACACTTCTTGGCGATTGGTATCAATGCTGAACAAAAACACCCGCGGCATCCCGAACGCGAAAGAGAGATACGTGATCTGCTGGGCCGTCGGCGAAAAGCGCGGCGTCAACACCAGCGCGTCCCCACCGGTCAAAAAGTTGGTATTGGCCCCATCTTGATCCATGATCGCCAACCGCTTGACACGATTGGTTTTGGACCCGCGCTCATCAACAAACACGATGCGGGTGTCGAAATAGCCTTTTTCTCCGGTCAGGCGCTCATAGAGGGCGTCGGAGATCTTGTGGGCGATGCGCCGCCAATTATCCGGGGTCGCGGCGAATTGCTGGCCAACCCCCTCAATTTCCTGCCCAGCCGAAACATCGTAAAGGCGAAACTCCACCCGCATACGCCCATCCGCCTGGATGTTGGCCTGGCCAACCACCAGGGCTTGCGCGTTCAGCACCTGCCAATCCGCAAAACGTGGGGTATCGTTGACGCTGCCAAATTGCTGGATGTAGGCTGCGGGATCGACGGGGCGAAACAGCGCAGAGCGCTCCAAATCGGCACGGATAACCCGCGCCAGATCCCGCCCCAATTGCTGCGATGGCCCATCCGTGCCGATAAAGTCGGGTGCCGCGAACGGCAGGGGATTCAAATGACCCTGGACGATATCCACCTCGATGGCCGCCCGTGCCGGCGCGGATGCCCAAGGCAGCCCCAGCAGCAAGCCCGCCGCCGCCGCCAGGACGCGGGTGATTAGGTTACGCATGATCGCATTCTCCTAGGGCCTATTGCGCCAGCATTAGGCGCGGATCGAACGTGAAGGTAATCTCGCGCCATTGGTCAAACCGCTCTTGCGGCAACATGTAAGGCGCACAGCTGCGCACCGCGCGCACGGCGTTTTCGCTGGCCACCACCAAAGCGCGGTCCGTGCGGTTGATCGGTGTCAACACCTCGGGGCCCGATTCCAAGCTGCCATCCCGGCGCAAGGTAAAGCGCACCTTCACGATCAAGCGATCGGGATCGGCGGCATCTATAGGTGCGCGCCAGCAGGCGACCATGCGCGCGCGTAGCGCATCGATCTCGGTCGCGGTGAGGCCTTTGCCTGCTCCGACCCCGGCGCGGGGGCGCTCCCCCTGGGCGGCATTCGGCGCGGTTTGCGTGGCTTTTGCGCCGGGGTTTTTGGCGGAGCGATCGATCAGCCGCGCCAAGCTGTCCAGATCAAGGGAATTCTTCGGTTTTTCAGGTTTTTTGGGCTTGGGTTTCGAGGTGGGATCGGGGATTGGCTCGACAATCGGGGTCAAGGCCTTGGGATCAGCCAAGACCGGTGCCCCTTCCGGATCTGGTTGGGGCGCGAGCGGCTCCGGGGGCGCGGCCGCCGCGATGGGCGCGACATCCGAAATATCGCCAACCACCGCTTCGATCGGCACCACCACCAAGGGAGCGGCCAATTCCCGCACGGCATGCGGCAACACCACGATCGCCGCCGCCAAGACCAGCATGTGCAGAAAAATGGAGATGGCCCAGCCGCGCATCAGCGTTCGCCGCGGCGCTCAGAGACGCGCGGCTCGGTGACCAGCGCCAGATTGCTATAGCCCGCCGTGCTCATGCGCGCCATGACATCGGCAACCACGCCATACTCCGCCTTCTCATCGGCGCGAATGAAAATACGGCTGTTTTGCCCTTCTTTCGCAAGGGCCTCCAAACGCGGCAGCAAGGCATCCATCTCGATTTCGGTTTCCTGAATGAACACGGAGCCATTTGCTTGAACGGTAATCGTTAATGGGCGGTCTTGCTCAGACAGCTGGCGCGCCTCGGTTTTTGGCAAAGACACATCCACGCCGGCCGTCAACAGCGGGGCGGTGACCATGAACACGATCAGCAGCACCAGCATCACATCCACGAAA
>JAKFWI010000070.1 GCA_021731965.1 Hyphomonadaceae bacterium
GCACCTCAAACCAACCTTTAAGAAAAGCCGGCTGCGTGGCCCAGGCAAAGCTGCGTCCCTCCTGCCACGGGATGCGGATTCCCTCGGGAGAAAAAGGTGTCGGGCCAGGTGCTTGCAGCAGCCGGGGACT
The DNA here is from genome assembly GCA_021731965.1 of Hyphomonadaceae bacterium. GTDB lineage: Bacteria > Pseudomonadota > Alphaproteobacteria > Caulobacterales > Aquidulcibacteraceae. The sequence continues at coordinate 131 of JAKFWI010000070.1, forward strand.
ATCGTTCAGCGCCGCAATCACCGCATCGCGATCAGACTTTAGCGTGTTGGCGCGCAAATCCAAAGGGGCCGGAGCCGCCAATGCCGCGCCCTCAGCGGGGCCGGCTTCGCCAAAAGCCGCCTCCCATTGCTGGGCCAACCAATCGGGGTAATCCCCCCGCACCCAGGCTGGAGCGCCTTCCAGGCGGCTTTGTGCGGTCTCACCCCGAAGATGCGCGCGTTCGCCAGGCGAAAGTGTTTCGGGCGCGTGCGGCACGCTCTCCCAGGCGAAAGCGGCTTCGGGCCAGCCAAAACCCCAGTGCAGCGCGCCCAATAGCCAAGCCCGCGGCGTATGCGCGTCCATCCGCCAGGCGCTCGACGCCTTCCAGCGCAGCGCACCAAACACCATATCGCCGATCGATCCGCGATCGCGCGCGCCAGCGAAACGATGGGCGAGCATCCAATCCTTGACCGCATCAGCGGCGGGGCGCCGGCGTAGGTCCAGATCCTCGAGGATTTCCAGCGCGGCTTGCGCGCGTGCAGCGGGTTTCATGACGCCAACCTGTCAGCGCGGGCCAAGTATTGCAAATGCGGCCCCTATCCCCACGCGAAGTTAAAGCTGATGCTGATGCGATCTTCTTCGCAATCATTAAGTGGCACTTCGTGGCGCAGCCAGCTTTCCCAGAAAATTGCCTCGCCGGCCTGCGGCTGCACATAGATAAAAGCTTGCCGATGGGGCTGGGCGCCATCGCGGCGCGGCGGTGCCGCCATCATGATTGGCAAGCGCGGGTCTTCGAGGCGCAAGGCCGCGGCCAGCGGCGGGACCCGCACATAATAGGTGCCAGATAGCACGCTATGCGGGTGAATATGCCCGCTATGCCCGCCGCCCGGCCCTAGAATGTTAACCCACAGGCTGTCTAGCCGCAGCGCCCGCCCGCGCAGATCCAGCTCCAACATATCAGCAAAAGCCTGCGCTTCACGCGTCAGCTCTGCCTTCAATTCCTCGATAAGCGGGTATCGCCAGGCGAGATCATTCACGGAGCCATAAGAGGTATAGCCCGGATACTTATGCGCGGCGCACCAAGCCTGACCCGCACCATCGTCCTCCGCCAAAGAATAGGCCAGCGCCTCCAGCGCCTCATTCTGCGCCGAGATCGGTGCCAAGCCGACGCGGTAGACCTCGGTGACGAACAGCGTGAGCTTTTGCCCTTGAGGCACAGCCGCCGGTGCTGCCTTTGACGGTTTGGTGCGCGCCGCTATCGCTCAAACTCCACATCTCGGCGCGCGGAGACGATCGTAACGACTATGCCTGCCAGTGTATCAAGCAACGTCATAATCATAATCATGAAAAATGTCGATGTTGCGCACCAGGGCATGAGCAAAAACTCGATGAGACAAATGATGAAAACTATCAGAGATAGCCCGTGATTGAAGATTTCCATCGTGCCGGTGCCCGTGCTTTTCAGCAATTCCACGAACAGCAAAAACAGGGTGATCAAAACCAGGATTTCCCCCCAGCTCACCATCCAAACCGCACTCGAGGGCATGGATAGCGTCAAGGCGGCGTTCTCCATGCCCATCTGAACGGCCTTGGCACCGTCCGCGCCGCCTGATCCCAAAATGCCGATGATGTTGTAGATCAAGACGGGAATGATCAGCAGCGGGAACAAAGTGAGCCAAGAGCCGCCGCGCCGGCCGCCGCTGTGCGCGCGCCTGAGTGCCGTTTCAGAATTCCCGCCGCTGGCCATGCCCATCCCTCACTCTAAAAACACTTTACAATTCATCGATGCCGATCGGATCTCGCGCCCGTGATACAAGCCACATCACCCCTAACAGGTCCCGGACGGAAGCCCTAAGCCTGCCGAGCGTATCATACTTTGATTGGCCGTGCTGCCTGGACCGATGATTTACCTCGCAAAATTCGATGGCCCAGCCGTCGCGCCTCAGCAAAGCAGGCAGATACCGATGCATGTGATCAAAGTAAGGCAGCTGAAGAAAAGCATCGCGTCGCATGACACGCAAGCCGCATGCCGAATCGGCTGCCCCGTCACCTAAGATAGCGCGCCGCACCCCATTGGCCACGCGTGAGGTCAAGCGTTTGATCTGCGGATCGGCCCTTTTGGTGCGCTGGCCGGCCACCATGGCCAGAGCATGCGGCGCATCCGCGCGCAAAAATCGCTGCAGCAGCCGGGGAATATCGGCAGGATCATTCTGCCCGTCGCCGTCCAGCGTGGCGATCAGGGGCGCGCGCGCCGCCAGGATACCGCTGCGGATGGCCCGGCTTTGGCCCGCATTGCGCCGATGCCCCACCAGACGCAGCTGCGGCAAGTCGCGGCGCAAACCGGTCAACAGCGCACGGGTTTCATCGCCGCTGGCATCATCGACGAAAATCACTTCGAAGCTGCGCCCTTCAAGGGCCGCGCAAATCTCTCGCGCCAGCGCCACCACGCCGCCCGCCTCGTTGAACACGGGCGCAATGACACTCAATTCCACCGCTTGGCCCACCTGGGCACTCCCCTGGCTGCCGCGCCGCCTGCTGGTTCTTGGGCCAACACGGGCCACACGGCAACCGCTTTTCCATGACTTTGTCTGCCCTTGAGGTTAAGCAGGGCGCATGTCCGAGCAAATTTCCACTGGCCGCGCAAGCCTCGTGCAGCTTAAAAACGCGCTGTGCGCTGGCTTGCTGGGCTTGCTCTTTGCCTTGCCGGGCCTGTTCAGCCTGCCGCCGCTGGACCGCGACGAAAGCCGCTTTGCCCAGGCCAGTGTGCAAATGCTGGAAACCAGCGATTTCGTGCGCATTCGTTTTCAGAACGAAGCCCGCAACAAGAAGCCGGTAGGCATTTATTGGCTGCAAGCCGCCAGCGTATCGCTGTTTTCCTCGGCGAAGGCCCGAGAAATATGGGCCTATCGTTTGCCATCCGCCCTCGCTGCTGCCCTCGCCGCCGTCTTCACCTATTTGGCCGGGGCGCGCCTGTTCGGCACGCGTGCCGCTTGGGTGGGTGCATGCTTGCTGGGTGCGAGCGTGTTGCTCTCCACCGAAGGCATGATCGCCAAAACCGATGCCAGTTTGTGCGCCTGCACCGCGGCGGCGCTGGCGGCGGCAGCCTGGCTGCGCACGCGTGCCCAAGCCCGCAATGGGCGGCTTGGCGCTTTGGCTTTTTGGGCCGCCCTTGCTTGCGGGGTGTTGATCAAGGGCCCAATCGCGCCCGGAATCGCCGCGCTCGGCTTGGTCAGCCTCGGCATCTGGGAGCGGCGCTGGCTTTGGATGGCACCCTTGCTTGCGCCTGGCGGCCCCCTCTTGGCGCTCGCTATCGTGCTGCCTTGGGGCGTGGCTATTGCCTATGCGACGCATGGCCAGTTTTTTGCTGACGCATTGGGCGGTGATCTGGCCGGAAAACTGGCCTCAAAAGGTGCCGAAAGCCATGGCGCGCCCTTTGGCTTGCATTTTTTGCTGGCACCCTTGTTGAGCTTTCCGGCCACGTTGGGCCTACCCTTTGCGGCACTCTTGGCTTATCGCGCGGTGCGTGCACCGCGCCAAGACCCTGCGCACGCGGGCATTCGATTCGCTTTGGCGTGGCTGGTGCCGGCCTGGCTGGCCTTTGAGTTGGCACCGACCAAGCTGGCGCACTACACCCTGCCGCTTTACCCCTGCCTTGCTTTACTGGCAGGGGCGGGATTAATCCAGGGCTTTGCCGCGCAGCGCCGTGTGCGGCTCGTTTCTAGCGCGTTGTTTTGTTTCTGCGCTTTGGGCCTGGCCGCGGTCTGCGCGGCGGCGGCAGCGCTGGCTTTCGCGGATCCGGCGGGCGGTGCGCGCCGGGCTTTGCAAACCTTTATGCTGCTGGCACCGCTCTGCGTGGTGGTGGCTGTCGTCATCGCGTGGCGCGGTCGGCCGGGCTTTGCAGCCAGCGCCGCCATCGCACTATCGGGCGTGCTGGTGTTCACCGCGCGCGAGCGGATCGCCCCCGAGGCGCGCACCGTGCAGGTCAGCCAGCAATCGGTTTTCGCCTTGCGCCGCGAGCATTTGCTCGATCCAGCGCACCAACCTTTGCTCGCCGTCGGCTTTAGCGAGCCCAGTTTGATCTTTTCCACCCGCACCTCCACCCGTTTGGCGCGCGGCACCGAGGCGGGCTTGAGCGCGCAGGCGGGTCAAGCGGCCCTTGTGGCAGCTAGCGAGCGGGAGGATTTCGAAGCAGGTTTGGCAGCGCGCGGCCTCGCGTTTAGCCCGCGCGGCGCGCCGATCACGGGCGTGAATTATTCAAAAGGCAAAGAGGTGAGCCTCCAGCCCGGCGAAGTGGGCCTTAGCGGCGCCGGCCAGAGCCAAACCAGGTAAACAGGCTGACGATGCGAGCGGCAAAGCCCCGCGCGATCACTCTGCCGGGCCGGACAGGCAAGCCCAGCGCCGTGGGGTGCAGCAAGACATCCCCGCCGGCAGCCGCCAAACGACGGCCCAGATCGGCGAAGGGCGCCCCCTCCGCTTCTAGGCGAAAGCCTTGCATCATATCGAGATCCGCGCGCCCAACGAGCACCAAATCACCCGGCAAATCGGATGTGGCCTGGACCGGATCCTTGCCTTTCGCGCGTTTGCCGCGCCGGCCCGCTTTGCCCGCCCCGTCAACGCGTGCGCCGCCAATGGCTGCGGGAGTCCGTGCGCCACGCCCCACTTTCAGCAGACGATCGATCGCGCCGGGTTGAACCACCACTTCCGGCCCGACAAACAGGAGCCAGCGGCCGCGCGCCTGCTCCGAGCCCAGGTTCAAGCCCTGCGCCAGCCCGACATCCCCCTGCCCTTGGATCAGCCGAACGTCGCGCCGATCGGCCCGCAAAGCGCGCAAAGCCGAGGCAATCTCCGGGCGCTCTCCGTTATCCACCACGACGATCTCATCCACCGCCGAATCGGCCAGCAGGCCAGACAGGCAAAATTCCAGGATGGGGCCAGTCGATCGTGTGACCACGACCGCCGAAAGCCGCGGAAGCGTATTCAAGGGGGCCGCCTTCGAGCCTGATGAATTGGGGATCAACGCCCACCTCTCCGTGTTGAAGCTTCGCAGAGCAAACCTTCACACGCCATCCACACGCACCGCATGGGCCGCGTCAAGATGCATCGCGAAACAAGCGCGTCATTACCGCAGAAAGTGACAATGCCGTCCATAGGGAAGGATTCCATAAGCCAGCGTCCATACACAGCAATAGCAGGCCCGTGCCCATGGCACTGGTCGCCGCGGCCGCAGCGAACATATCTTTAGCAAGAGCCGCGCCATTCCTGCGGCCCAAGGCGGCCAATGCCCCGCACGCAAGTGCCACGCCCACGCCGCCCATTTCCAACCAAAGCTGCAAAGCAGCACTGTGGGGATGTCCATCGATGTAAGGAATGGGATAACCGCGTAGCAAATGGGTTTCTTCGAAAGTCGCGGCCGCACCCGGGCCCCAGCCGAGCAACGCCTTTTGTCCAGCAAGATCAGAGGTAAACGCCCAGCTCTGCACCCGCGCCACCAAGGCGAATGCAGTGTCTGCCGAGAGGCTTGTGCCGAAGCCCTGCAGCATCCAGCCGGCGAAGGGGGCAAGCCACCAGGGCGAGAGCGCGATGGCGCAGGCACCGATCAGCGCTGTGGCCGAAAACGCACGCTCGGGCCGAAAACATCCTGCGGCCAGCGTGGCGACCCCCACGCTCCATGCTGCCACCCCAAGCCAATGCCCCACCAGGATTGATAGGCCCAGCATGGCCAAGGTGCCGGCACCCGCCGCGATCCAGCCCCAAAGCCCAATGCGTAAGCTGATCCCGGCACCGGTAAACACTATCGGCAGCATGGCTGATATGGCAACAAAGCCCGATAAGGTGATCTCCGACTTCAGCGTCGGATCGGTGCCGACCATTTCCGCTTGGCCTGAGAATTGCCACAGCAGCGCCCAGCCGGTAAAGACACCGACGGCCAGGATCGCCGACGCGATGGTGATGCCGGCTATCGCGGCGCGGGTAACCAAAGCGCGGTCCGCCCCACGGCGCACGTCTCCGCCGACCGTCAAGCCGAGCAGCACGATAGCGATGATGCTGAGCGACTCGAAGGCAAACTCTCGCTCTGGTAGGCCGCCCCAAAACAAGCGCGCGCAGCCCCACAGCGCAAAGGCCGCGATCAGCCAGCTGTGCAGCGCGGGGGTGCCACGACGCGCCACCGCGCGCCAGGGTGCTGCGGCAAGCGTGGCGACCGCGGCCAGCACGCCCAGGAGCTGCGGTGCAAAGATCAGCGCGAGCGGGCCAAACAGCAAGACATTACCTGCCACCAGGCCGGCGCGGCTGTATTGCGTGTTTTCCAGCGGCGCGGCGGCGTCACGTGTAATGGCACGGCGGGGGGCGGCGGTCTGCGTCACGCGGGGTGATCCGGCTTAGCCCGCCGGGCCTCATCGGGTGCGAGGGCCTCTTTTGTCAAAACTGCGCAGGCATCGTCAAGCGCCAGGATGCTTTGCGCATCCCCGCCCAGCCGGCGTAAGGCGATGGTGCGTTGTTCCGCTTCCTTGCGGCCAACCACCGCGATGATCGGCACTTTGGCCAGGGAATGTTCTCGGATTTTGTAATTGATCTTCTCGTTGCGAACATCGATTTCAGCCCGCAGGCCAGCAGCGCGCAGCTGCGAGACAACGTCCCTGGCATAGGCATCGGCATCGGATGTGATGGTCGCCACCGTGACTTGCACCGGGGCCAACCAGAGCGGGAAGGCCCCAGCGAAATGCTCGATCAACACGCCGATGAATCGCTCCATCGAGCCGCAAATCGCGCGGTGCAGCATCACCGGGCGATGCTTTTGGCCGTCCTCTGCGATATAACTGGCATCCAGGCGCTCCGGCAGCACATAATCGAGCTGGAGCGTGCCGCATTGCCAAGTGCGGCCGATGGCGTCGCGCAGATGGAATTCCAATTTTGGGCCGTAAAACGCCCCCTCATTGGCGATCCGCTCCACCTCGATGCCGGCTAAGTGCGCGGCTTCTTCCAATTGATCTTCCGCGATTGTCCATTGCGCGTCGGTGCCAAAGCGCTTGTCCGGGCGCAAAGCCAGCTTCACCGAATGCAGTTCGACACCGAAATCCGCATAGACCGAATTCAGCAGTTCAATGAACGCTTTGGATTCCTCGACAATCTGCGCATCCGCGCAGAAAATATGCGCATCGTCCTGGCTCATTTGCCGCACACGCAAGAGCCCATGGGTGGAGCCCGAGCTCTCACAGCGGTGCAAGCCCTCGAATTCGGCCATCCGAATGGGAAGATCGCGATAGGAGCGCTGGCCGTGATTAAAAATCTGCACATGACACGGGCAATTCATCGGCTTGACGGCCATGACTTCGCCCTCGTCCGTTTCGCACACAAACATGCTGTCGTGGAATTTCTCCCAATGGCCGGATTTTTCCCAGAATGATTGCTCCAGAATCTGAGGGGTTTTGACCTCGACATAGCCCACCGCCTCGATGCGGCGACGCATATAGGCCAGCATGGTGCGATAGAGCGTCCAGCCCTTGGGGTGCCAAAAGATCATGCCCTTGCCCTCTTCCTGGATATGGAAGAGATCCATGGCCTTGCCGATGCGGCGGTGATCGCGCTTTTCGGCCTCCTCGACGCGGTGGAGGTAGGCCGCCAACTCCTCTTCCGTGCGCCAGGCCGTGCCGTAGATGCGCTGCAGCATGGCGTTGGTGTGATCGCCGCGCCAATAGGCCCCGGCCAGCTTCAGCAGCTTGAAAGCCTTGCCCACTTTGCCCGTGCTGGGCATATGCGGCCCGCGGCACAGATCCAGCCAATCGCCGGTGCGATAGACGCTGATCGGCTCCCCCTCCGGCAGATCGGAGATGATCTCGGCCTTGTAATGCTCCCCGATGGATTTGAAGTGGGCGATCGCGGCATCGCGCGCCCATTCCTCGCGCACCAGGGCCGCATCGGAATCGACGATTTCGCGCATGCGCGCCTCGATTTTGGGGAGATCCTCGAGGCTCAAGGGCGTCTGCGGCGCGATATCGTAAAAGAACCCATCTTCGATATTGGGGCCAATGGTGATTTGCGTGCCGGGGAAAAGTTCCTGCACCGCTTGCGAC
>JAKFWI010000187.1 GCA_021731965.1 Hyphomonadaceae bacterium
GTCCTGATCGTCGGCGCACCGCTGCGGGTTGGGCCATGCCTTTACAATTGCGCGGTGGTCATGCAGCGCGGGCGGGTGCTGGGCATCGTGCCGAAAACCTTTTTGCCCAATTACCGCGAATTTTATGAAAAGCGCTATTTCGCCGCGGGCGATGAGGCGCTGGACGGCACGCTTTGCCTCGCCGGCCAAGATGCGCCGTTTGGCACGGGCCTGGTGTTTGCCTGTAGCGATCAGCGCGATTTCAGCTTCCACATCGAGATCTGTGAGGATTTATGGTCCGCCACTCCGCCATCCAGCCTGGGGGCGCTGGCCGGTGCCACCGTGCTGTGCAACCTTTCCGCCAGCAATGTCACCATCGGCAAGGCCAGTGAGCGCGACCTTTTGTGCGATTCCCAATCGCGGCGCACGATTGCCGCTTACGTCTATGCCGCGGCTGGTTATGGCGAATCGACCACGGATCTTGCCTGGGATGGCCAAACCGTGATTTACGAATTTGGCGAAAAGCTGGCTCAGGGGCAGCGTTTTGCTACCCAGGCCACGTTGATTACCGCCGATATCGATGTCGAGCGCCTGCAGCTGGAGCGTCAGCGGGTGGCAACTTTTCGTGATGCCGCGTTGCGTCAGCGCGAGGCCTTGAAGGCCTTCCGGAGGGTGCCGTTTACGTTGGGCGTGATGCGTGAAGGGCCGGTGCCGCTTGAGCGCGCGGTGGCGCGCTTTCCTTATGTGCCCGCCGATTCCGCTTGCCTCAATGGCGATTGCTTCGAGGCCTATAATATTCAGGTTCAGGGCCTGATGACGCGCCTCAAGGCCAGCAAGATCAGCAAAGCGGTGATCGGTGTATCGGGCGGGCTGGATTCCACCCATGCGCTGCTTGTGGCTGTGCGGGTCTTTGATCTCATGGGGCTGGCGCGCCGCAACATCATTGCCGTAACCATGCCAGGCTTCGCGACCGGTGCGCGCACCAAGCAAAACGCCCAAGACTTGATGCGCCATTTGGGGCTGGATGCCCGCGAGCTGGATATCACGCCGGCCGCCACCCAAATGCTCAGCGATATCGGCCATCCCGTCAGCGCCGGGGAGATGGCGTTCGACATCACCTTTGAGAATGTCCAGGCGGGGCTGCGCACCGATTATCTGTTCCGTATCGCCAACCATGAAGGCGGGCTGGTGCTGGGCACCGGGGATTTGTCGGAGCTGGCGCTCGGCTGGTGCACCTATGGCGTGGGCGATCACATGTCGCATTACAACGTCAATGCTTCCATCCCGAAAACACTGATCCAGCACCTCATTCGTTGGTGCGCGGCCGGTGAAGCCTATGACGCGCCAACCCGCCAAACCCTGATGGATATTCTGGACACAGCGATTTCGCCCGAGCTGGTGCCCCCCGATGCGCAGGGCAATATCCAGAGCACCGAGGATGTCATCGGCCCCTATGCACTGGCGGATTTTGCGCTGTATTACGTGACGCGCTATGGCCTGCGCCCATCCAAAATCCTGTTTCTGGCCATGCATGCCTGGAGCGATGCGGCGCGCGGGGCCTGGCCGGCGCAAGTGGCCCTCGCCGATCGGCGCGCCTATAGCGCCGCAGAAATCGCAAAATGGCTGCGGGTATTCCTCTACCGGTTTTTCGCGGTGAGCCAGTTCAAACGCTCGTGCGTGCCCAACGGCCCGAAGGTCTCGTCCGGGGGGTCCTTATCCCCGCGCGGCGATTGGCGCGCCCCGAGTGACGCCAGCGCGCGCGCTTGGCTTGACGCCTTCGACGCGGCCTTCGAGCCGCCGCCGAGTGCGTGAGCTATCGCCTCGCGCACTTTCAGCAAAAGTGCTGTCACGGAATCCGGGTTAAAAGGCGATCGCTGCAGACCCTCAGATCGATTTCAGCTTGCGGCGATCGGCCGCGCTGGCGGGGGTGAAGCGGATGGCCTGGCCGCCCCCGGCCGCGAGCCGCAAGGCCAAACGGGTTTGCGAAGTGACCAACCCTTCCAGGATTTCCATGTCGTAGGGATCGGATGTGAAATCGGCTTTGGGGCCATCGCGATAGATCTGCGCCTTGTAGGTTTGGTTGGCATCGAGAAAGCCAAGATCCACCGAAAGCATTCGGCCGGTTTCATCGGTCAAGGCACCGAGGAACCAATCCGCATTCTTGCGCGCCTTGCGGGCGATGGTCACGTAATCGCCGATTTCGGCATTCAGCACGATCGTGTCTTCCCAATCGGTGACCACATCCTTGATGAATTGGAAGGGGGCCATGCGGGCCTCGTAATGCTCCGGCAGATCGCAGGCCATCTGAATCGGCGAATAGAGGATGACATACAGCGCCAATTCCTTGGCCAAGGTGGTTTCCACGCGTGTATCGCGGTTTTCGCGCTTGGTGTTCAGGAGATCGAACACACCGGGCGTGTAATCCATCGGCCCGCCCAACATGCGCGTGAAGGGCAAGATGGCGGCATGCTCAGGCGGGTTTCCGGGATTGCCCCAGGCATTGTATTCCTGGCCGCGCGCGCCTTCGCGGGCGATCCAATTGGGATAAGTGCGGCGCAGCCCCGTATCCTTGATCGGTTCGTGGGGGTTGATGGAAATCTTGCGCTTGGCCGCCTCTTTGACGACGTGCAAATGGTGGCGGGCCATGAACTGGCCGTCATGGTATTCGCGCCGCACGACACCCTTTTCATCCACGCGCTGGATTTGCCCGGCATCGGCCACATAGCCGGTTTTTACCGCGCGCACGCCGTGCTTTTCGTAAAGATCCAAAGCGGCAGCGAGCTGGCTTTCATAGCGCGTGACATTGCCGGCTGTTTCGTGATGGCCGATTAGCCGCACGCCGCGGGCCTGGCCATAACGCGCGAGCTCCGGCAGATCGAAATCGGGATAGGCCTGCGCGAACAAGAAGGCATCCCCGCCATCGCGATACCAATCGCCATCCCAGCCAACATTCCACCCCTCCACCAGCACGCCCTTGAAGCCGTGCTTGGCTGCGAAATCGATATAGCGCTTCACATTTGCGGTGTTGGCACTGTGCTTGGGGCCCGAGCCCCAAGAGCCGGTGCCCAAATGCATCTCCCACCAGACCCCAACATATTTGCCGGGCTCCACCCAGGAGACATCCCCCAAGGCGTTGGGCTCATTGAGATTCAGGATCAAATAGGAAGTGATCAGCCCCCCGGCCGTATCCGCGATCTGCAGGGTGCGCCAGGGGGTGACAAAGGGCGTCTTGGCCCGCACCCGGATCCCATCGGACCAGGGCGTCAAATCAGCCTGGAAAGCGTGCTTGCCGGTGCGGCGCAGCACCATGGCCGCGTAGTCCACCAGGGCCGCTTCGTGGATGCTGATATGCAGGCCATCCTCGGTGCGCATGGTGACGGGGGTGTGGGCCATGAACACGTCATTCAGCGGCGTGGTGTTGTAATTGTATTCATAGCGATTGGGCTGGCGCGCTGGGATCCACCAGGCCGTGGCATCCTCGGCAAAGCGAAATTCGGTGAGTTCTTCCGTGATCAGCACGTCCTTGAGATTGGCCTGATCGGGCAATTCATAGCGCAGGCCAATGCCATCATCATAGACGCGAAACACCACCTTCATGCGCCGCTTCAAGGCGGTGGTTTCGGTGAGCGTGACGGCCAGTTCATTGAAATGATTGCGGATGAAGCGCTTTTCGCCCCAGGGCTGTTCCCAGGTATTGTCCACGCTGCGCCGCTCAACGCCCGTTACTTCCATATCGGGGGCCAGCAGGGGCGCGTCCGCGAAGCGAAAGCCCAGCTTGGACGGGCTCACCACAGGGCGGCCAAAACGCCGCACCTCATAGGTGGGGATGCCCTTTTGGATATTGGCCTCGCCAAAGCTTAGCCGCACGCTCAGCACGCCTCCGGGGGAAGAGACCTCCAGCGGGCCATTGGTTTGCGCGAAGGCCGGGCCGGCAGCGAGCAAGGCACTCGCGGCTGTCATGCCCATCAGAATGGTGCGGCGGTTCATCTTGGCTTCCTTCAATCTAGATCAATGATGGTGATGCTGCGGGCGGGCAAATCCAGGGTGCGCGCCAGATTCATGGGCTTGCCGGAGATGACATCGCGCCCGCTGGTCTTGCCGCGCAGCGCCTCTATGTAATCGCTGCTGGGCAGGGATTTGGCCGTGGCGTCCTTGTTGATGGCGATCAGCACGCCGTCATCTGCGCTTTGGCGCGCCAGCACGTAAACGCCCTTGCGTTGGGCGTCACCGGCGTTGGGCGCAAAATGGATCAGCCGCCCTTCCAACAAGGCGGGATTGGCCTTGCGCCAATTCAGCAAAGTGCGGGTGAATTCCTGGAAATCGCGCTGGTCGGGCGAGAGACCGGCCCCGGTGAAGGCATTGACCTTATCACCCGCAAAGCCGCCAGGAAAATCGCTGCGGATGATGCCATCATCGCGCGGGCCCGGATTGGTCATCAGCACTTCGGTGCCGTAATAGAATTGCGGGATGCCGCGCACCATGGCCACATAGCCCAGCGCCATCTTGGCCAGGGCAATATCGCCGCCCATTTGCGTCAATATGCGATCCATATCGTGGTTGTCAGGAAACACCACCAATCGCCCAGGATCAGTATAGACGAAATCATTGGCCAGCGCCTCATAGAGCTTGAACAGGCCGCTCTGTGGCCATTGCTTTTCTTCTTCAAGCAAAGCCTGGCGCATCATGTCCTGTAACGGGAAATCCATCAGGCTGGGCAGATAGGAAACATAGCCATCCTTGTTGACATGGCCCTTTTGCCAATACGCCACCATCGCGGGATTGCGCACCCATTCCTCACCGACCACGGTGAAGTTTGGATATTCCGCGTTGATCCGGCCGGACCATTCGCTCATGAAGGCCTTGTCCGGATAGGGATAGGTATCCATGCGGATGCCCGAAAGCTGCGCGTATTCGATCCACCAAATGCTGTTTTGGATCAGATATTTGGCCAGATGCGGATCGCGCTGATTGAGATCGGGCATGACCTCCACGAACCAGCCATCGGCGAATTGCTTGGCATCGCGCTGCGTCACATAGGGATCCATTTGCGTGATGTGCAAATGGCTGGTCTGGGAAAACTTGCCCCCGAAATTGATCCAATCGGGCCCAGGCGGATCGGCCATCCACCAATGCTTCGAGCCGACATGGTTGACGATCATATCCATGATCAGGCCGATGCCGCGCGCCTTGGCCGCATCGGAAAGCCGGCGCATATCGCCATTGCTGCCAAAGCGTGCATCCACCTTGTAGAAATCCGTGGTGGCATAGCCGTGATAGGAATGATCGGGCTGATCATTCTCCAGCAGGGGATTGAGCCAAACCTGGGTGAAGCCCATCTTCTCGATGTAATCGAGGGATTGGATCACCCCCTCGATATCGCCGCCATGGCGCCCGCCTGGAATGGCGCGATTGGCCGCCTCGCGCAGGCCCCTGACGGTGTCATTGCCGGGATTGCCATTGGCGAAGCGATCCGGCGTGATCAGATAAATGGCATCCTTGGGGGCAAAGCCCAGCCGCTCAGCCGAGCCGGCATCGCGCGCGCGCAATTCCAGCTGGCGCCGTTCCAGCGTGCGGCCCTTGCGTTGGAAGGCGATGTCCACACGGCCCGGCTTGGCGCTGGGGCTGATTTCCAAATCGATAAAGAGATAATTGGGATTGGCCCCGGGCTTTGCGCCCACAATCTTGACGCCGGGATAATCCAGTTTCGGCGTCAGCGCCCCGATCTTTTGCCCATGCACCAGGATTTGCAGATTGGGATCCTTGAAGCCAATCCACCAAGAGGAAGGCTCGAACCGATCGATGGCGGCTGCGGCGCGCGCGCTGGCACTGAGGCCCAAGCCGCACCAGGCCATCAGCGAAAAGACACACAGCCATAAGGGATGCGCACGCGGCATAAAGATCCTCCCATCGCGAGTCCCGGCCTTGTTGGCGACCGATTATCATCTCAATAGGCCATCATCCCCCAGGCAAACGCAGGAATCTAGAGCCTTTCAGCCACAGCGCCGCAGTTTGTGTAATTTTACTCCCTGGCCCCCGAATGCTCAATTGCCGCAGACGACCCGATCGGCCCGCCCGGTGAGGCGCGCACGCAGCTGGGCCGGCGAGAGGCCGCGCAAATCTGGCGCGCCGCCCGCGCTTTCCAGCCAGGCACCGAGATCGAGATCGCCCGTGAGGCGAATGGTGCCGGCCGCGAAGGCGCTCAGCGCCTCCATGAGCAAAGCCCGTGTCACGCAGGCCTCTGCATCGGTGTGCTGCCCCGCGATGGCAAACACCAAACGGTGCGCGAAGGCCCGCTCATTGCGTGTGTGGTCGGCCCGGCACAAAGCCGCGTCCAGGCGCTTGCCGCTGGGGAAGCGCAACCCCGCGCAGCGCGCCAGCCCTTCCCACACCGCGCCTGAGAAGGCCCCGCCAACGGCGCAGAGCGCGCCGCGATCGGCCCGCCATTGCACCCAGTCCATAGCCGCGTTGGTTTCCAAGGCCGCTTCCAGGCGCAGGCCGGCCTCCAGCCGTATCAGCCCCGTTTCGCCCAGGCGTGCCAGCGCGGGCATGTCCAAAGCGATGACGCCGCCTGCAAAGCGTTCGCGCCAATCCACGGCGCGCCGCGCCAGGCTTTCGAAGATTTCGCTGGAGAAATCGCCAAAGCGCTGGCCCTCCACCGCGCCGGGGGTCAGCACATGGCACCAATCCCCCGCAGCGTCCCGCAGCAACAACCCGCGCGCCAGCAAGCGCGCCAAGCCCTGGGCCCCGCTTGCTGCGCTTGGCGCTGGAGGCGGCGTGGGCGCGTGCCGGCGGCCCAGTGGGTCAAGATCTTGCGGCGTCACCCATCCGCCGTCGAGCAGGCGCGCGGTGAGAAACAGGCTTTGCGCCCAATAGAGCGGCAGATTGTCGTTATACTGGCGCGGCTGCGAACCAGGCTTGGCGCGCTCGGCACCCGCATGGTCGCCGGACAGCCGATATAGTTCCGGCACGAGCAGCCATTTTGGGCCCGGATGGGCAATGCTGTCGAGGCGCGCCAAGGCCGCTTGGGTTTTTTTCTTTTGGCCGGCCATGGCACCGTCCATCGCCTCAAAGGCGATGAAGAGCGGCCACTGACATTCCGCCCCGGCGAAGCGGGCCAGCTCTCCGGGCTCGTAATGCAAGCGAGCGGGCTGCTCGAACGGGCTTTGATGGCCATCGAGCAAAAAGCGCACGCCGCCATAGGGCCCCGCCAGCCGTGCGGTGATGGCCTGGGCGGTGGCGCGCGCGCGCTCTGGCCACGCATGGGCCGCATAGCCAGGATAGCCGATCACCGCCAGCAGGCCGGAATCGGTTTCCTTGGAAAAAGATTCCTCGGGCAGGACACCGCACAAGGCCTCATCAAACAGCGCGAGCAAAGCCGGTGGCCGCGGCGCGATGCGGGCCGGCACGTCCGAATCATCAAGCGCAAAGCGAACCAGAGGCAAAGCCTGTAGCGCCGCCTTGGCAAGGCCAAGGGAGGTCATGTTGCGCTCCACACGGCCGATATTGCGCTTGTCGCCGCGCTCCCACATGCCGTAATCGCCACAGCGCCAGGTCAGCGCCACATAATCGGTGAGCGCGTCAAGGAAATGCGCTTCCTCGCTTGTGCGAATGACGCGCATGCCGCCACCCGTCATGTCCGCGCAGATCAGCAAAAACAGTGCGGTGGCATCGAGCTGGAGATGGCCCCAATCCTTATCACCAGAAACCGGGCGGCCATCGGCGGCGTCATACTTGGCATGCAGCGCGTCATCGGGGGAGCGGGTGACACAAAACCGCGCGACCTTCGGGGCTTGGCCTTGCATGGCCTTGAGCAAACCGCGCATAATCGTCTCGGCGCGGTCTTGATAATGCGCGGCGCGGGCCAACAGGCCGGCCTTGGAGCAGGCGGCCGCCGCTGCCCAGATCACCACCACGCAATAGCAATTGTCGCGCACCCACGCGTGCGAATAATCGCCATGCCCGTTATGGGCCGGGCCGGCCGGCAACAAGCCGGTTTGCGGGTGTTGACGCGCCAAAAACTCGGTATCCACCTCCTCCAGCAGGCTCA
>JAKFWI010000221.1 GCA_021731965.1 Hyphomonadaceae bacterium
GTGTCCTTTATGAATGGGGCGACCGCAGGTCGAACCCAGGATGCATGGGATGCGTTGGCTCTGGATCCTGGTCTTCTCGCTCCGCTCGAAACCAGGATGAAGCTTTCCCCCACGCTTGCGGAGGGAGACCGCATCCAGGCACCGGCTCCAATTC
The DNA here is from genome assembly GCA_021731965.1 of Hyphomonadaceae bacterium. Lineage (GTDB taxonomy): Bacteria > Pseudomonadota > Alphaproteobacteria > Caulobacterales > Aquidulcibacteraceae. Next base: position 155 of record JAKFWI010000221.1, read on the forward strand.
GAACGCGAATTTCTGGTTCAGGGCGCAGGCGCCTTGCCAAGCCGCGGCCCGGGCCGCTACCAATTGCTGATGAGTGTTGCATTGGTGTTTCCCGGTCAGGGCAGTCAGGCCATCGGCATGGGCCGCGCCGTGCACGATAGCTTTGCCAGCGCGCGCGCGGTGTTTCAGGAAATCGATGAGGCGCTGGGCCAATCCCTCTCTCGGCTGATCTTCAGGGGGGAGGAAGCCGAGCTCACCCTTACCGCCAACGCCCAGCCGGCCTTGATGGCTGTCAGCCTGGCCATGGTGCGGGCGCTGACGGTGGAATTTGGAATCCCTATCACCCGGGCAGGTTGCACGGCCGGCCACAGCCTGGGCGAGTATTCGGCCTTGGCGGCCATTGGGGCGCTCTCCATTGGCGATGCGGCGCGGCTGCTGCGCCTGCGCGGGCAGGCCATGCAGGCGGCGGCCCCGCTGGGGGCTGGGGCCATGGCCTCCTTGATTGGCAAGGTGGATGTGGCGCTGGCCGAAGGCATCGCGCTGGAGGGCGCGGCGGCCGGCGTGTGCGTGGTCGCCAACGATAACAATTATGGCAATGTGGTGATTTCTGGGGAAGTGGCCGGGATCGATGCGGCGATCGCGGCGGCCAAGGCGCGCGGCGTGCGGGCCATTCGTTTGAATGTCTCCGCGCCCTTTCATTCGCCGATGATGGCCCCGGCGGCGCTGGCCATGCAGCGCGCTTTGGCCGATATCATCATCGCGCCACCGGCCTTGCCGCTTTATGCCAATGTCACCGCCGCGATTACGCGAAATCCGGAAGAAATCCGCACGCTTTTGGTGGAGCAGGTGACGGGTCGGGTGCGCTGGCGCGAAACCATCGAGGCCATGGCAGCAGCGGGCGTCAGCCGCTGCGTGGAATTGGGCGCCGGGCGGGTGCTGGCGGGCATGGTCAAGCGCATCGCGCCCGATATGCAAGGCCAGGCCGTGAACGAGCCGGCAGAGCTAGAAGCCTTCGCGGCGTCATTGTGATGGAGGGGGCCATGTTTCGGCTGGATGGCAAGACGGCCCTGATCACCGGTGCCTCGGGCGGCATAGGCGGTGCCATCGCGCGCAGCTTTGCCGCAGCAGGCGCGCGGCTGGCGCTCTCTGGCACGCGGGCTGAGGCGCTGGAGGCCCTGCGCGCCGAGCTGGGGGCGGGGCATGTGGTGTTGCCCTGCGATTTGGGGGATAGCGCTGCCGTCGATGCTTTGGTCGGTCAGAGCGAGGCGGCGCTTGGCCAACTCGATATCCTGGTTTCCAATGCGGGGCTGACCAAGGATGGCCTGCTGCTGCGCATGAAGGATGAGGATTGGGAGCGCGTGATGCGCGTCAATCTGGAGGCGTATTTTCGGCTGTCGCGGGCAGCGCTGCGCGGCATGATGAAGCGGCGCTTTGGCCGGCTGATCGCCATCACCTCCATCGTTGGCGTGACGGGCAATCCCGGCCAAGCCAATTATGCGGCCTCCAAGGCCGGCTTGATCGGTTTTTCCAAGGCCTTGGCGCAGGAGGTCGCGAGCCGTTGCGTCACCGTCAATTGCATCGCCCCGGGCTTTATCGCATCCGCGATGACCGAAAACTTGGCGCCCGCGCAGCAAGAGGCCTTGCTGGGGCGCATTCCCTTGGGCCGATTGGGATCTGGGCAAGATATTGCGGCGGCGGCTTTGTATTTGGCGGCAGAATCAGGTGATTATGTCACCGGCCAAACCCTGCACGTCAATGGCGGTATGGTGATGGTCTAGGCATAGAGGCTTGCCCCGCGCCGTGGGAAGAGCTACTGGCCTGTCTTTGGCGTATAGGCTAGCTTATTCGCAGCAAATGTGCAGCCATCCCATATCGATATGGGGTAAGGGTTTCGCACGGAAATCTTCTTGACGAGAGGCGTTCATGTCCGACGTTCTACAACGCGTTAAAGGCATCGTGGTTAAGCATCTGGAAGTCGGTGAGGATAAAGTCACCGATAAGGCCAGTTTCATTGACGATTTGGGTGCTGACAGCCTCGATAATGTCGAGCTGGTGATGGCCTTCGAGGAAGAGTTCAGTATCGAAATTCCCGATGAGGCCGCCGAACACATCCAAACCGTTGGCGATGCGGTAAAATTCATCCAATCCAAGCTCGGTTGAGTTAGATCGGGTCCTGTCATGCGGCGCGTCGTTGTCACAGGGATGGGACTGATCACGCCCCTTGCTCAGGGGCGAGAATTGTCATGGGCGCGCCTGCTTGAGGGGCGCTCGGGCGCGGGGGTGGTCACGCATTTTCCATCGGCTGATCTGGCCAGTCGGGTGGCGTGCATGATTCCGCGGGTGGATGGGCGCGGCGGCGGCGGCCCCGGCATCGAGGGCTCCTTCGATCCGGACAAGACCATGTCGGGCAAAGAGCAGCGCCGCGTCGATGATTTCATCCTCTATGCCATGGCTGCGGCGGATGAGGCGGTGGCGGATTCGGGCTGGCATCCGCGCGACGAGGATGGCCGCAATCGCACCGGCGTGCTGATCGGCTCAGGCATTGGCGGGCTGGCCACCATCGCCGAGACGGCCTTGCAGCTGGAAAAAGAGGGCCCGCGGCGCGTCAGTCCGTTTTTCGTGCCCAGTTCCTTGATCAATCTGGCGTCGGGGCAGGTGTCGATCCGTTATGGCTTTAAGGGGCCGGTCACATCCGTGGTCACGGCCTGCGCATCGGGGGCGCACGCGATCGGCGATGCGGCGCGCCTGATCGTACGCGGCGATGCCGATGCCATGCTGGCCGGCGGCACCGAGGCCGCGATCTGCCGCTTGGGCATGGCCGGCTTTGCGGCCGTGCGTGCGCTCTCCACCGGCTTTAACGATGCGCCTCTGCGCGCATCGCGCCCGTATGACAAAGACCGCGATGGCTTTGTGCTGGGCGAGGGGGCGGGGGTGCTCATGCTGGAAGAGTATGAGCACGCATTGGCCCGCGGGGCCAAAATTTACTGCGAAATCCTGGGCTATGGCATGTCCGGCGACGCTTACCACATTACTGCCCCGGCCGAGGATGGCGATGGCGGCTTTCGCGCGATGGAAGCGGCACTAAAGGATGGTAATGTTTCGCCTGTAGACATTGACTATGTGAATGCCCACGGTACTTCGACGCCGCTTGGCGACGAAATAGAACTTCGGGCGATTGAGCGGTTGTTTGGCGCGGCGGCGGAGAGGCTTTTGCTCTCCTCCACCAAATCAGCGATCGGGCATCTCCTAGGGGCCGCGGGGGCGGTGGAGGCGATATTTTGCGCGTTGGCTATTCGCGACGGGATGATCCCGCCGACCTTGAATCTGGATTCTCCATCGATGGAGACGCGGATCGATTTGGTGCCGCACACCGCTCGGAGACATCCGATACGCATCGCGCTGTCGAATTCGTTCGGGTTCGGCGGCACCAACGCGGCGCTCGTTTTGGCGGCGGTGACTTGATGGGGCGTGCGCCTCGCCGCTGGCGCGGTGGCGGCGATGACCGTGACCATGAAGGCCCCCGCGGGCGCAATGCCTTCAGCACCCTGGTTACGATGGCGGTTTCCGCCATGTTGACAGCGCTGGCCGTGACGCTGGCGCTTGGCTTTTTCCTGCTGGTCGAGGCCAATCGGCCAGGCCCATCCGAGCAAAAGATCGTGGTGATCGCGCGCGGCGCGGCGGTTAGCACGATCGGCACGCATTTGCAGGAAGAGGGGGTGATTCGCAGCGCCAGCCTGTTTCGCGTGGCCAAAGAGATTTATGGCCGCAATGGCTTGAAAGCCGGTGAGTATGAGATCTCGGCAAAAGCCAGCATGGCGGATGTGCTGCGTGCTTTGGCCTCGGGCAAGGTGTTGTTCCATGGCGTGACCATTCCAGAGGGTGCCACCAGTGCCGCCGCGATCGAATTGGTCCGCGCCAATACGGTGCTGACCGGCGATACGCCGCGGCCGCCGCCCGAGGGGGCCATCCTGCCGGAAACCTATGTCGTGGAGCGCGGCATGACGCGCGCCGAAGTCGTGGCGCAAATGCTGGCGGCGCGCGAGCGGCTCTTGCTCGATCTGTGGGCCAATCGGGCCCAGGATTTGCCCTTCGAAACGCCTGAAGAGGCGCTGACTTTGGCCTCGATTGTGGAGAAGGAAACGGGCTTGGCCGCGGAGAGGCCACAGGTTGCATCGGTGTTCATCAATCGTCTGCGCAAGGGCATGCGCCTCGAAAGCGATCCCACCATCATCTATGGCCTCACCCGCGGCGTGCCGCTGGGGCGCGGGCTGCGGCGCAGCGAGATCGATCAGCGCACGCCCTACAACACCTATCAGATCCCTGCTTTGCCGCCCGGCCCGATCAGCAATCCCGGCCGCGCCGCCATCGAGGCGGTGCTCAATCCCCCGCAGTCCAACGCTTTGTTCTTCGTGGCCGATGGCTCGGGCGGGCATGTCTTTGCCGATACCTATGCCGAGCACGCACGCAATGTCGCCAAATGGCGGGAGATTGAGCGTCAGCGCGCCGCCACTGCCATCGTCACCCCCGTAGGAGTGGGGTCTCGGTGATAGCGGCTGCATCGGTGGCGTCCATGACCGGATTTGCCCGGGCTGAGGGGGCCGCTGAAGGAGCCGCTTGGGCCTGGGAGGCGCGCAGCGTCAATAGCAAGGGGCTGGATCTCAAGCTGCGCGTGCCGCCCGGCTGGGAGGCCATCGAGCCGCTCGCGCGCAGCCAAGTGGGGGCATGGTTTCGCCGCGGTTCGGTGCAATTGGCTTTGAGCGTGCAGCGCGCGGATGCGGCGCTTGGCGGTGTGGTCCTCGACAGTGATTTGCTGGAAAAACTGATTGCGCTGAGCGCGGAGCCGGTGGCCGCCGGCCGGGTCGCGCCGCCGCGCTGGGACGGGCTGTTGCAGGTGCGCGGGGTGCTGCGGGCGACGGATGCAAATGAGTCGACGGGGCCGTTGCCCACCGCGTGGCAGACCGGCGTGCTGGAAACGCTGGATCGTGCGCTCGCGGCGTTGCAGGAAGCACGGCTGCGCGAGGGGGCCGTGCTCGGCGGGGTGCTTGGCGCGTTGCTGGAGCAGATGGAAACCGCTGCAAGCGGCGCGCGGCGTGCGGCCAATGATGCGGGGCTGGCGCAAAGCGCGCGTCTGCGTGAGCGCTTGGCGGCGATGCAGATCGAGCTCGATCCGCAGCGTTTGGCCATGGAGGTGGCGCTGTTGGCGGCCAAAGCCGATATCACCGAAGAGCTGGACCGGCTGGATGCGCATCTTGTCGAGGCCAATGCGCTGCTGGCAAGCGGCGAGCCGGTGGGGCGGCGCTTGGAATTTTTGACGCAAGAACTCCAACGCGAATCCAACACCTTGTGCGCCAAGTCCAATGCGCTCACCTTGACGCGGTTAGGGCTGGATTTGAAAACCATGATCGATCAGTTTCGTGAGCAGGCTGCCAATGTCGAGTGACGCCGCCGCAGAACAAGCCGCCCGCCCGCGCCGCGGCTTGATGCTGGTGCTGTCCAGCCCCTCGGGGGCAGGAAAAACCACGCTGACGCGGTTGTTTACGCGCGACGATCCCGAGGTGGAGCTCTCGGTTTCCTGGACGACCCGCCCGCCGCGTGCGGGGGAGATCGACGGGGCCGATTACACCTTCGTTTCGCCGGAAGCCTTTGCGGCGCACCGAGGGCATGGCGGCTTTCTGGAATGGGCCATTGTGCATGATCATTTCTATGGCAGCCCCAAGGCCGAGGTGCTCTCGGCGCTGGAAAGCGGGCGCGACGTACTGTTCGATATCGATTGGCAAGGGGCCCAGCAATTAACCAATTCGGCGCAGGCTGATGTGGTCAAGGTCTTCGTGCTGCCGCCTTCTATGGCGGTTTTGCAAGCCAGGCTGCAATCGCGCGCTTTGGATGATCCGCTGATCATCAAGCGGCGCTTATCAAATGCCTATGCCGAGATTAGCCGCTGGGACGGCTATGATTATGTGCTGGTCAATGATGATTTGGAGGCCTGCTATCAGCGGCTGCGCAGCATTGTGGCGTCTGAGCGCATGCGCCGTCAGCGCCAGCCCTGGCTGCCGAATTTCGTCGCCGGCCTGCTGAGCGAGCGCGATTGAGCCTTGGCGGGCTGATTGGGCTCCGCTTCTTAGAGTCCGTTTGAGAATTACGGATGCACGATCCGTCGCAACAAGACGCCGCCCATGCCGACATAAATCATGGCCTCGGAGACGTCGATGCGGCCTTCATAGTCGCGCACCAGCCTGCGCCAACGGGTCATCCAACCGATCGAGCGCTCGACCACCCAGCGCCGCGGAGACTATCAGGAATTGCGTGTACCGACCGGGCGGTTTCTCACTGGGGGATGAAGTGGTCTTCGAAGACGATGACGAATGGGGCTGGCCATTACTTAGGGCTTGGACGGTGCCGCCCTATCGCCAGGCCCCCGTGCATCTCTCGGATCAGACGCGGCTTAGGGGCTAACCGTCAGAACACCTAAATCCGCTCCCGCCTTCACCATTCTCTCGTCCAAAGTGACGAGCGGACGCCCCGACCGCTGCGCAATCGCCAAATGCAAGGCGTCAGGCATGCGCAAACCCAGTTCAAATTGGCGGACGAATGCTGCGGCTTGCAAGACATCCGTGTTCAACACGTCTATCGCGAGCGTGTCGCCGGCGCGCCACGCGTCGAAGTCGTTGAGCCGATTCTGAGCGACCTGCTCAGTCAAGGCACCCATTCGGACCAAACGCGCCAGGGCACTGGCGACTTCGCCCGCCGCGAAATCGCTAACGATCGGCCGCTCGTCCAGGCCGTCCACCAAAGTGTCGATCGCTGCGCTTTTAGCTTCCTGGATCAGCATCGGCACGAGCGCGCTGGCGTCAAAAAAAACGCTCAACGCTCGTCCTCATAAACGGCGTTCAGCAGTTCCACTGAAGTGAGTCCGACTGGACCGACACGCCTTTCTTTGAGCCTTGCGTAACTGGCCGGGCTGCGCGGTTTTACGGCTGCCACTGGACGCAGCTCCGCCACCGGATGACCATGCCGAGTGATGGTCACCCGCTCACCGGCTTCCGCCTTGTCGATCAGGGTAGGCAAGCGGTTCTTGGCGTCCGCCACGCTGTATTCGGCCATCGCTGCGCATAATTCCAATTATGGCCATCATATAGTCATTTTCGGCGAAGCAGTCAATCCTTTGGCGCAAATCTGGTCGCTTGGATCGCTCATTCTTCCAATCTTGCCGCGATGTCGCCGGCGATTTTCTCTACCGCCTGGCGCAATGGGTCATCGGCAAGGTGGCGTAGCGCTGGGTGGTCGAGGCTTGGTGTGGCCGCGTATGCCGCCGATCAAGGTTAGACTGACGCCCTGGCCGGCACCGATGCTTGCAAATGTGCGGCGCGAATCATGAAATCGCACGCGCGATAGCCCTGCCTGCGCCCGCAGCCGATCCCAGGCCCTTCCGATCCCGCCGAAATGGCCATCGCCACGCGCATGCGGAAATACCCAGACTGGATCAGCGTCCGGCTCCGCGCGTATCGCCTCAAGCCGCTTCACTGCCGCGCCGGCCAGCGGCACAATCTTCACCCCTGTTTTGCTTGCCTCGAGGCGCAATACACCGAAAGCCAGAGCATTTTTCGAATCAGAAATCGACTTCGATTTCTTTGAAAATGCGCTAGCAGGCTGTTGAAGAACTCCAGCGCGGCCGCGACGGCAAGAATTTTTTGCTCTTCCTGAGCAGGAGCCGGGTGCAGCGCGATGCGGGGCATCGGGCCAGACCGGCGACGCCCTCAGGACAAAAAATCCTGCCGTCCTAGAGGGATGCGGCCGATTTCGGCTTCGGGTTCGTCGTGTCCCAGCCCCCGTAGCACCGCTACGCGAACTGGGCCTCTCCTGCCCGAAAGCGCAAAATCGGC
>JAKFWI010000267.1 GCA_021731965.1 Hyphomonadaceae bacterium
GGTGGCGGTGGAGGTCTCTGCCCCTCAAGCCGGCGTATTGGGGGAAATCGTGGCGGCCGAGGGGGCCATCGTCAATATCGGCGCGTTGCTGGCGCGCATTGGTGGGGTTGGAGCCGTCGCCGCGCCGGTACAGGCAATTCCCGCCGCCCATAGCTCGTCCGCGCCGCCCTCCGTGCAGCGCCTTGCAGCTGAAAGCGGTGCCTCGATCAGTGCCATGACCGGCACGGGCAAGGATGGCCGAGTCACCAAGGGGGATGCGGTGTCCTTTCTGGAAGCGCGCCCCACTGCGCCGGCCGCCAGCGCGCCTGCCGCGCCGATGGCCCCGGCAACGCATGCCGCGCCTGCTGGGTTGGCGCGCACCGGCGGCCCGCGCGAGGAGCGCGTGCGGATGACGCGCCTGCGCCAAACCATCGCCCGGCGCCTCAAGGAGGCGCAAAATACCGCCGCCATGCTCACCACCTTCAACGAGGCGGATATGTCCGCGGTGATGGATGTGCGTGCGCGCTACAAGGATGGCTTTGAGAAGAAGCACGGCGTCAAGCTCGGCTTTATGGGCTTGTTCGTGAAGGCCTGCGTCACGGCGCTGAAGGAAATCCCCTCCCTCAACGCGGAAATCGATGGCGAGGATCTCGTCTACAAAAATTATTATGATATCGGCATCGCAGTGGGCACGGCGCGCGGCCTGGTGGTGCCGGTGGTGCGCGATACCGATGGCAAATCCCTGGCGGAGATTGAGCGCGATATCGCTGAACTGGGCGTGCGCGCCCGTGATGGGCAATTGCGGCTCGAGGATTTGCAGGGGGCCACTTTCACCATTTCCAATGGCGGGGTGTATGGCTCCTTGATGTCGACGCCCATCCTCAATGCCCCGCAATCGGGCATTTTGGGCATGCACAAAATCCAGGAACGCCCGGTGGTGGTGGACAAGCAAATCGTCATCCGCCCGATGATGTATTTGGCGCTCAGCTATGATCACCGCATCGTGGATGGCAAAGAGGCCGTGACCTTCCTGGTGCGCGTGAAAGAGCAATTGGAAGATCCCGAGCGCGTGCTCCTCGACCTCTAATATCCCGCGAGGTAAGACCGTCCCGATTGGATCGTGCCGCAAAGCGTGGCAGGATTGATGATGGATCGGGAGGGCGGCCATGGCGCGCTGGATCGGGCTTGGGCTGGCTTTGGCCCTGATGACACTGTGCGGCGTCATTGGCTGGCGCACGATGAATTTTGGCGCGGCCAAACTGGCCCCCTTGGCCCTATCGGGAGCCCAGCCACCGGCCGTGGACGCGGGCCTCGTGGCCCAGCATTTGGGGGAGGCGATCCGCTTTGCGACAATCGCCAATCCCGATCCGGCATTGCAGGACAATTCCGCCTTTGAGGGCCTGCAAGCCTGGATGGCAGCGACCTACCCGGCCCTGCACGCGGCCGCGCCGCCGCAGCGGGTAAACGGCCTGGCTTTGCTGCTGCGCTGGCCGGGAAGCGATCCAAGCCTGGCGCCTTTGCTGCTCGCCGCGCACCAGGATGTCGTGCCGGTTGAAGCCGCAAGCGAGGCGCAGTGGCGCGCGCCGGCTTTTGGCGGCACGCTCTTTGAGGGGGCGGTGGTGGGGCGCGGCGCGATCGACGACAAAGGCTCGCTGGTGGCCATCCTCGAGGCTGCGGAGGGCCTGGCGAAAACGGGCTTTAAACCTAAGCGCACGGTGTTGTTTGCCTTTGGCGCTGATGAGGAGGTCGGCGGGCGCGGGGCCACGGCCATTGCGGCGCTGCTGGCGGCGCGCGGCGAAAAGCCTTGGTTCGTGCTGGATGAAGGCATGGTTATTGTGCAGAGCCACCCGGTGACGCGCCAGCCAGTGGCGCTGATCGGTATTGCCGAAAAAGGCTATGCCACGTTGCGGATCACGGCACGGGGCATGCCGGGGCATTCCTCGGTGCCGCCAAAGGATTTGGCCGTTTCGCGCTTGGCGCGGGCCTTGATCCGGCTGGAGCGTTTGCCGCTGCGCTCTGGGGTTTCTGACGGCCCGGCGGGGGCCATGCTGCGGGCTTTGTCAGGGCAGATCGGTGTGCCCACCCGCATCCTGCTGGCCAATGAATGGCTGTTTGGCCCGCTGATCGAGGCGCAATTGTCGCGCGATCCGCGCGCCATCGCTTTGATGCGCACCACCATGGCCCCAACCATGCTCACGGGCTCGAGCAAAGACAATGTGCTGCCCGGCGCGGCGCAGGCCTTGGTGAATTTTCGTTTGCACCCGCGTGATCGCTCTGACGCGGTGCTGGCCAAAGCGCGTGCGCTCCTGCGCGGCCTCCAGGGCGTCGAGCTGGAGTGGGCCGCCCCGCCGCGTGAAGCGAGCCCGGTTTCGGCGATCGATTCGCTGAGCTATCGCCTGCTCGCGGCTTTGGCTGCGCTGGCCGGAGACAGCGCGCCGCCTGCGCCCACTTTGGTGCTGGCCGGCACCGATGGGCGCGCCTATGCAGAGGTGGCGCAAGATGTTTATCGCTTTGCGCCCCTGCGGCTCAACGATGACGAAATCGCCAGCGTGCACGGCAATGACGAATCTGTTCGGATCGAGGAATTGGAGCGCGCGGTGCAGTTTTATGCGCGCTTGATGATGGAGGCCAGCGCATGACGGCGCGTAAGGTGATTGGGCTTGGTGCGGCCTTGCTCGCGAGCGCGTGCGCCAGTGCAGGCAAGCCGGCGCCCAGCCCGAATGCGCGCGCGCCGCTGGAAATTCTGGCGGAGGATGCCGGCACGCGGGTGCGCGTGCCGCTGGGAGAAACCGTGCGCGTGCGGCTGCGCTCCGTACCGACAGCGGGCTATGTTTGGCGCCTGGCGCAGCCTTTGCCCGCCTTCCTGGCCCCCGCCGGCGAGGAAACCTTGCCGACCACGCCGCAGCAGCGCGAGCCGGGCTTTGTGGGCGGCGAACACTGGCTGGTCTTCGCATACCAGGCCAATGCCGTGGGTAGCGCCAAGCTGGTCTTCCACGAGGGCCGCCCCTGGGAGCTTGAAGCGGGCGGCGCACCCGAAAGCGTGTTCACCGTCACCATCGTTGTGGAATAGGCGCGCGTGTTGCGCGAATTGACCTTGCTGGCTGTACCGGTGCTGATGTTTCTTGCCGCTTTGGCGGGGTTTTGGCTGGCACTGTTTTGGTCGATCCGCTGGGGCGCGTTTGCCCTGTCAACGCGCCGGCCCGCCGCGCTGCGCCGCCAACGGGCGTTTTGGGCTGTGCTAGGTTGCTCTGCTGGGCTGGGCTCTGCTGCGCTTGGTTTTGTCGGCATTGCCGTTGTGATGCGCTACAGCTTTGCGCCATGAGCGAATTTCTGAGCGAGCTTTGGTATCTGGCGGCCTTGTCGCGCGATCTGCGCGCCGGTGCCATGCTTGGCAAAACCATTATGGGCGAGCCCGTGCTGCTGGGCCGCACCGTGGCGGGCGCGCCCTTTGCCCTGCGTGACATGTGCCCGCACCGGGGCGTGCCGCTGTCCGCCGGGCGCATGGCGGAGCAAGCAGGACAAAGTGTCGTGGAATGCCCGTTTCACGGCTGGCGCTTCGCGGCGGATGGGGTGTGCCAGGCGATTCCCTCATTGATCGCGGGGGCCAGCCTCGATCCTGCGCGGATTCGCTGCGCCGCCTATAGCATGCATGAGGCACACGGGCTGGTGTGGATTTATGCGCCGCAGGATTGGAAGCGGCCCGCGCCGGCGCGTTTGCCCCCGCCCGAACTTGGCGCGCTGGCCGTGGGCGGCCAGCCCAAAGCCATCGAGCGGCGCGTGTTCGCACTGCCTTTGGATCATGTTGTCACGGGGCTGCTCGACCCCGCTCACGGGCCCTATGTGCACGCGCAATGGTGGTGGCGTACGCCGGCTGGGCAAATGGAAAAAGCCAAGCAGTTTGAGCCGCGAGCGCATGGCTTTGCGATGGTGCGCCATGCCCCTTCCAGCAATTCCTGGGCGTATCGGCTGCTCGGTGGCAAGCCCGCGACCGAGATCGTCTTCGCCTTGCCCTCGACGCGCTGGGAAGATGTGCACATCGGCACGCGCCGCTTCGTAACCATGAGCTGGCTGACGCCGCTCGATCAGCACCGCACCGAATTCACCCAATTGCTGTTTTGGGATCTCCCGCAATTGGATTGGCTGACGCCATTGGTGCGCTATGGCGCGGCGCGTTTTTTGGGCCAGGATCAGGCCATGGCCGCATTGCAGCAGCGCGCACTGCGCCATGATCCGCCGCTGCTGTGGATTGAGGATGCCGATACCCAGGCCGTTTGGTATCGCCAATTGAAAAAAGCCTGGGGCCAGGCGCAAGCCGAGCAGCGCGCCTTCGTCAATCCAATTCCTCCCGCTTTGTTGCGTTGGCGGACATGACGCGCCAAAACGCGCCGTGTATATGGGCTGCCCCGGCTCGGGAAAGGACGCGATAGTCCTATGTTTATCTTGGAGCTTTAGGCGCAGAAATTGACTCGGGGGTGGCCTTGGTTTGGCTTTGTTCAGTTTTGGGAACGCAGGGATGAGTGATCACGCATTGCAGGTTTCGGGCCTCGTCAAAACCTATGGCAGTCATCGGGCGGTGGATGGCGTCAGCTTTTCGGTGGCCCGCGGCAGCGTGTTTGGCGTGCTTGGCCCCAACGGCGCGGGCAAATCCACGACGCTGCGGATGGTGGTTGGCATTCTCGCGCCCGACAAAGGGGAGGTTTCCATCCTTGGCGGGGCGGTTTCGCGCCAAAGTTTGCGCCGCGTTGGCTATTTGCCCGAGGAGCGCGGGCTTTACCGGTCGATGACGCCATCGGGGATTTTGGTGTATTGGGCGCGCCTCAAGGGCGTGGCTGCGCCTTTGGCCCGCAAACGCGCCATCGCCTTGCTGGAGGAGCACGGCCTCGGCGGCTATGCCCACAAGCGCATCAAGGCCCTGTCCAAGGGCATGGCGCAGAAGGTGCAGATCTTGGGGGCCATGATCCACGAGCCGGAGCTGATCATTCTTGATGAGCCGTTTTCCGGCCTCGATCCGGTCAACCAGCAAACCGTGGAGGCGCTGATCCGGGCGCAGGGGCGCGCCGGGCGTACCGTGCTGTTCTCGACGCATGTGATGGAGCACGCGGAGCGGATGTGCGATCATATCGTGCTGTTTGCCCGCGGTCAGGCGGCGTTTTGCGGTGCGATGGGCGAGGCCTTGGCCTCGGTGCCGCGCGCCGCTTTGCTGGAAACCGAGGGCGGCTTTGATCTGGCGGCGGCCTTGCAGCCCCAAGGCTTTGCTGCAGTCGAAGAAGCGCCCGGGGACGGCGTGCGCCGCTGGCGCGCAGGGCTCGATGGCAAGGATGCATCGCGCCGCTTGTTGGCGGCTTGTGTAAGCGCGGGCGCCCCGCTGACCTTGTTTGAGCCGACCAAGGCCACCTTGCACGAAGCCTTTGTGCGCCTGGTTGGCGATGCCGCGAGCCCTGCCGACCCGCGCAAAAGCCTGGGCTGGCGCACCCCTGTTGATGTAGGAGCCTGATCATGCGCTCAATTTTCCTGATCGCGCGCCGCGAATACCTGACTTATGTCGGGGCCTGGGGCTTTTGGATTTCCCTCATCACCACCCCCTTGATCATGGTGGTGTTCGGTGCCGCACCGACTTTGCTACGCAATGCCGAGCCGGCGCGGCTGGTGAGTGTGATCGCGGCCGACCCGCTGGATGCGGCGGCGATCAAAATGGGTTTCGCCGAAGAAGAAAAGGCGCGGCTGCGCGGGGCTTTGCGGCTGGCCGCGCAATCGGCGCCGGATGCTGGCGCCAAAGCCGCCAGCGAAGCCTTTGACGCGGCCAGCGATAGCGATAGCGCGCTGGCCGCCGCACTCGCTGTGTTGGCCAAAACCGATCCGCAGCTGGCCAAGAGCTTCAAAGCCCCGCCCCCTGCCTATGTTTTCGTGGATCCGCCGGCTCGCGATGCCGCTGGGCTGGCCCCCTATCTCAAGGGGGAGCGCCTGATCGGGGAAGGAAAGGCGGGCAAGCCGTTGTTTGCCGCCTTCCTGGTGGAGCGCACGGGCACGGAGGCGCGCATCGCCTATTGGAGCGACAATGTCACCGATACCGAGGCGCGCGGCTTGGCCCGGGACGGCCTACGCGAACGCATGCGTGCGCAGGCGCTGATTGAGCGCGGGCTCGCGCCCTCCAGCCTCGCGCAGATCGAGCAAATCAAGCCAAAGCTTGTGCAGTTTCGCCCCGGTGAACAAGCGGAGATCACCAACCGCGATCGCGCACCCTTTCTGGTGGCGATTGGCTTGGCTTTCGTTTTGTGGATGTCGATCTTTTCCATATCCAACATGCTGCTTACGGGCGTGATCGAAGAGAAATCCAACAAGATCCTCGATACCTTGCTGACCAGCGTGGCACCGACGCACATTCTGGCCGGTAAGCTTTTGGGGGTAGCGGCGCTGTCCTTCACGCTGTTTCTCATTTGGGGTGGGGTGGGCGGCACCTTCCTGTTCCAAGCCGCGGCCGGTAGCGGGGGCCTGCTGGCCGGGGCGGCGGAGGCGCTGCGCGATCCCTGGCTGCTCGTGATTTTCGCGATCAGCTTTGTGCTGGGTTATGTCATGTACGGCGTGATTTTTCTGGCCATCGGATCTTTGTGTGAATCCTTGCAGGAATCCCAGGCTTTGGTCAGCCCGCTATTCCTGATGCTGGTCGCGCCGATGTTGCTGTTGGTTCCAGCCTTGCAAAATCCGGACGCGCCTTTGGTGGTGGGGGCCTCTTGGGTGCCGCTGTTCACGCCCTTTGTGTTGATGATGCGGGCGGCTTCCGGCCTATCGCTATGGGAGGCCGCTGGGCCCCTCGCGCTGACGGCCTTGACGGCCCTGGGTGTGCTGTTGGCGGCGGGCAAGGTTTTTCGCGCAGGCGCAACAAGTCAGTTGTCGATCGCGGATTTGCGGCGCTTTATGCCTGGGGCAAAAAAAGCAGCAAAAGCATGACACGAAAACTGGTGGTGATAACGGGGGCTTCGGCCGGTATCGGCGTGGCCTTTGGGCGCGCTTATGGCGCGCAGGGCTGGGATGTGGTGTTAACGGCGCGGCGCGAGGATCGCCTCATTGCGCTGCGCAATGAGATCACCACACGCTATGGGGTGACAGCCCACACTTTGGTGGCGGATCTGGCCGATCCGGCCGCCCCCAGCGCCATCGTGGCCGAATTGGAGGCGCGCGGCCTCAAAGCGGATGGCCTGGTCAACAATGCGGGCTATGGCTTGGCAGGGACCTATGCGCAAAGCGGGTGGGATGAGCAGGCGGCCTTTTTGCAGGTGCTGGCCACCGCCCCGGCTGAACTGACCCACCGCTTGCTCCCTGGCATGTTGGCGCGCCGCTATGGCCGGATCATCAATGTCGCGTCTCTGGCGGGCATCGTTCCCGCCGCGCCGGGGCATACGCTGTACGGGGCTGTGAAGGCATTCTTGATCAAATTCAGTCAATCGCTCAACCAAGAATGCCTGGGCACTGGCGTGCATGTCAGCGCGCTATGCCCGGGCTTTACCCGCTCGGAATTTCACGATGTCAACGGCACGCGCGATCAGGTTACGCGCATGGCCCCCTGGATGTGGCAACGCGCCGAGCCGGTCGTTGAGGGCGCGATCGCGGCGGTAGAGCGCAACCAAAGCATTTACGTTTCTGGCGGCTTCAACAAAGGCTTGGCCGCTTTGGGGCGCATCTTGCCCGATACCATTGGTGAGGCGCTGGTGCGCGGCCAATCCAAGAATTTTCGTAAGATGGACTGACGCCCGCCTGGCAGGCTGCCTGGGCATGACCCAATCCATTGTGATTCCCATCGAGTGGATCAGACTCAAGAGTTAAACCGCCTAGCAGGCTGTTGAAGAACTCCCGCGAGCCGCGATGCGAAGCCGATTTTGCGCTTTCGGGCAGGAGAGGCCCAGTTCGCGTAGCGGTGCACCGGGGGCTGGGACACGACGAACCCGAAGCCGAAATCGGCCGCATCCCTATGGGACGGCAGGATTTTTTGTCCTGAGGGCGTCGCC
>JAKFWI010000143.1 GCA_021731965.1 Hyphomonadaceae bacterium
AGGCTGGCCTGCCTGGCGCTTGGGTGTGCGCGGGCATCGTAAGGGGGTGGCACAGCCACTTCCTTACGCGTTAGGTGGGTGAGCCAGGCAAAGCGTTATGGCGCGTGCAGACAAACCCGAACTCCCTGATCTCAGCGCCCTGCCCGCCGTGGATGGCGCGAGCGACGGCGCGGTCATTGGCATTCGCGTCATCCAGGCTCTGCTGAAAACCCTGCCCACCAAGCCGGGCGTCTACCGCATGCTCGCGCGCGATGGCGAGGTGCTCTATGTCGGCAAAGCACGCAGCCTGCGCGCCCGCGTCAGCCAATATGCGCAAGGCCGGGCTCACGCCAGCGGCATCCACCGCATGGTTGCGCTCACCGCCGCGATGGATTTCATCCTCACCGCCACCGAAACCGAGGCCTTGCTGCTCGAAGCCAACATGATCAAGCGGCTGAGGCCGCGCTTCAACGTGCTGCTGCGGGACGACAAGAGCTTCGCCTCCATCGCTATCCGCGAAAACCACGCCGCACCGGCTTTGCAAAAGCATCGCGGCGCGCGCAATTTCCCGGGGCGCTTTTTCGGGCCCTTCGCTTCTGGCCATGCGGTGAACGCGACACTGAACACATTGCAGAAGGCCTTTTTGCTGCGCTCCTGCTCCGACAGCGTGTTCGATGCGCGCACGCGCCCGTGCATGCTGCACCAGATCAAGCGCTGCGCTGCGCCGTGCGTAGAGCGCATCGCGCCAGCCGACTACGCGCATTTGGTGGAAGAAGCCTGCGATTTTCTGCGCGGCAAATCGGTGGAGTTACAGGCTCGGCTCTCTGAACAGATGAGCGCCGCCTCCGAGGCTCTGGATTTCGAGCGCGCCGCACGTTTGCGCGATCGGATCCGCGCGCTGGCCGCCATCCGCACGGTTCAGGGCGTCAACCCCCACAGCTTTGTCGAAGCCGACGTGTTCGCGGTCTTCAGCGAAGGGGGCCAGACCTGCATCCAGGTGTTCTTTTTTCGGGCTGGGCAGAACTGGGGCAATCGCGCTTACTTTCCCCGCCATGACCGCGAGGCTGAAACGCCGGAGATTCTGGCAGCCTTTCTGGCTCAGTTTTACGACGATAAATCACCCCCCGCTTTGATCCTCTGCTCGCACACACCTGCGGAGGCGGAGCTGCTGGCCCAGGCGTTGGCTAGCCGCGCAGAGCACGGCGTGGAGCTGCGCTGTCCGCAGCGGGGCGAAAAGCGCGAAATCGTCGAGCAAGCGGTGATGAATGCCAAAGAGGCGCTCGGTCGGCGCATGGCGGAATCTGCCAGTCTCGCTAAGCTGCTGGATGGCGTGGCCGAGGTCTTCGATCTTCCCCAAGCCCCAGAGCGGATCGAGATCTACGACAATTCCCACATTTCCGGCACCAATGCCGTGGGGGCCATGGTGGTGGCCGGCCCCGATGGCTTCGATAAGCGCCAATACCGCAAATTCACCATCAAAAGCCGCGAGCTTACACCCGGTGATGATTACGCCATGATGCGCGAGGTGCTGGGCCGGCGCTTCGCGCATTTGGTCAAAGATTCACCCGATCCACCCCAAGGCGATGGCGGCGTGGATTTCTCCAAACAGCCCGAACGCGAAGGCAAATTCAGCGCCTGGCCCGATTTGGTCCTGATCGACGGGGGGGAGGGCCAGCTCAATGCTGCACGCTTTGCGCTTGCTGCGCTTGGCCTCGCCGAACAAGTGCGGCTCGTGGGCGTTGCCAAGGGCGAGGACCGGGACGCCGGCCGCGAGCGCTTTTTCCTGCACGGCCGAGCCCCTTTTCGGCTCGATGAAAAAAGCCCGGTTTTGTATTATCTGCAGCGGCTGCGCGATGAGGCCCACCGCTTCGCCATCGGCGCACATCGCCAAAAGCGCAAAGCGGACTTGGTAAAAAGCCCATTGGATGAGATTGAAGGCATCGGCCCGGCACGCAAGCGCGCGCTGCTCCACCATTTTGGCTCAGCGCGTGGGGTTTCGCGGGCAGGCCTAGCCGATCTCATTACGGTCGACGGCGTCAACGAGGCATTGGCACAGCGCATCCATGATCATTTCCGCCCCCGCACCTGAAGCACGCCGTTGGCAGCGTCATGTCCCCATGGGCCTGACGCTGCTGCGCATCGGGCTCGGCCCCGTTTGCGCAGTGCTGCTGCTGGCTGCCGATGGGCTGGTCTTCCGCGCGGGGCGTGACGTGGCGGCAGCGCTGAGCGCCACCGCGGCGGGATTGTTCATCTTTGCCGCGCTGACCGACGCGGCGGATGGCTGGCTGGCGCGCCGCTGGGGGGTGACGAGCCTACTGGGTGCCGGCCTCGATCACGCGGCGGACAAAGTGCTCAGTCTGTGCGCTGCGCTGGCGCTGATCGCCACCTGGGCCCCGCTGGATGTGGTGTTGATCTTGCTGGCCATCCTGGCGCGGGATGCGGCCATTGGCGGTTTGCGTGAGGGACTGGCCGGCGGCGGGCAGGCGTTTGGCGTTGGCGCGCTCGGCAAGGCCAAGACCGTGTGCTTGCTGGGTGGCTTGGCGGCGCTTATCAGCTTCCAGGCCGCGGCCTATGGTGCCGCCGCGCTTTTGGTGCAGCAAGGCTTACTCGTGCTTGGGCGGGGGCTGCTGTATCTGGCTTTGGCGGCAGCGCTAGCCAGCGCTTGGGGCTATGTTGCGGCGCTAAACCGCAAAAACAACGCGTGACATCGGCCCCTCCAGGCGCTTTGGTGACACGCTCGCGGGAAGTTTCAAGGGGAAAGCATGCGCACGCATTTCCATAATCTGGCTTTGGTTCTGCTGTACACGGCGGCTATCAGCGGCTGCGCCAGCTTTGCGCCGCCTCACAGCGCGCCTGCCGCCGAGCCCGCAACCCAAGCGATTGTCCAGCCCGTGCTGCCCGAAAGCGTCGCCTTCGCCTCGATCGAGGAATTGCAGGCGGGCATGGCGCAGGGCCGCTTCTCTGGGGTCGATCTCGTCCGGTTGTACCAAGCGCGCATCGAGATGATCGATCGCAGCGGGCCCACTTTGCGGGCGGTGTTGGCCCTCAATCCCGATGCCCTCGCGGACGCGCAGGCCCTGGATCTAGAGCGGCGCACTAAGGGCCCGCGCGGCCCGCTGCACGGCATTCCAGTGCTGATCAAGGATAATATCGAGACCAAGGATCGCGTGGCGACCACCGCGGGCTCTTTGGCTTTGAAGGATAACCTCACTGGGCGCGATGCGCCTTTGGTTGCCCGGCTGCGTGCGGCCGGCGCCATCATCTTGGGCAAAACCAATCTATCGGAATGGGCCAATATCCGGGATAGCGATTCCACCAGCGGCTGGAGCGCGATGGGCGGCTTGACCCGCAACCCCCATGCGCGCGATCGCTCGGCCTGCGGCTCCAGCTCGGGCAGCGGCGCAGCGGTGGCGGCAGGTCTTGCGGCTGCGGCCATCGGCACGGAGACCGATGGCTCGATCGTGTGCCCATCGTCGATAAATGGTATTGTCGGCATTAAGCCGACGGTGGGCCTCGTTTCCCGTAGCCATGTGGTGCCGATTTCTTCCAGCCAGGATACCCCAGGCCCGATGACGCGCAGCGTGCGCGACGCGGCCATCATGCTGGCAGTCATCGCTGGCAGTGACAGCACGGACCCCGCCACCGCCCAGGCAGATGCCCGCCGCGGCGATTATCTGGCGGGGCTTGGCGGTGCCAGTTTGGCCGGCAAGCGCTTCGGCTATTTCAAGAATTACGGCGCACCCGCGCAAATAGGGCTCGATGCCTTGTGGGCCCGCTCGCTGGCCGCGCTGCGCAGTGCCGGCGCGGAAGTCATCGTGATGGAGGAAGAGCCGCCGAATGACGCCATCGGCGCGGCCGAACTCCCCGTGCTGCTGACCGAACTGAAAGCCGGCATGGCCACTTATCTGCAATCCTTACCAGCCAATGGCGTGACGGCGCGCAGCCTGGCCGATTTGATCGCCTTCAATAAGGCCCACGCCGATCAGGAATTGGCGCTGTTTGGCCAGAGCACGTTTGAGCAAGCCGAGGCCACCAAGGGGCTGAGCGATCCCGCTTATCTCAAAGCCGTGGCCGATAGCCGCCGCCTCGCGGGCAAGGACACGCTGGAGCGCGTGATGAAACAATACAAGCTCGATGCCGTCATCGCCCCCACAACGGGCCCGGCTTGGCAAATCGATGTGGTGAACGGAGATAGCTATACCGGTGGAAATTCCACCTTGGCGGCCGTTTCAGGTTTTCCGCACCTGACGGTGCCAATGGGCCTGGCGCAAGGCTTACCGGCTGGCCTCTCTTTCATGGGACCCGCCTGGGGCGAAGGCCGCCTCTTGGCACTGGGCGCAGCCTTTGAGGCGGTGATCGGCCCCGCGCCCCGCCCGCGCTTTGCGCCCAGTGTGGATAGCGCGGCGGACGTCGCGCCGCATTTGAGCCCGACGCGCTAGAGCGCATTCAGGAAAAGTGGAGTTGCGGTTTTCCGTCCGAATGCGCGCTTAGTTAGTGAATCAGCGCATTCAGGAAAAGTGGAGTTGCGGTTTTCCGTCCGAATGCGCGCTAAATTATTGAATACGCGCATTCAGGAAAAGTGGAGTTGCGGTTTTCCGTCCGAATGCGCGCTTAGTTATTGAATACGCGCATTCAGGAAAAGTGGAGTTGCGGTTTTCCGTCCGAATGCGCGCTTAGTTAGTGAATCAGCGCATTCAGGAAAGTGGAGTTGCGGTTTTCCGTCCGAATGCGCGCTTACTTATTGAATCTGAATCTCCACACGAGCCTAGCGACAGCAAAGGCCCGGCGGGCAGCCGGGCTGTCGCCGCTTTTATTTGGACTCGGTCACGTCTGTGCAGGCCGTGGAGCCAACGCCCGGTGCGGTGAAGGTGGCATCCTTGCCCTTGCCGGCAAAGCTGCTGACGCCGTCACCATAAAGAAAGCCGCCCGTGCTGGGCTGCTGCGGCAGGGTGTAGACAACATTCTCCACCGTAGTCAGGCGTACTTGGCTAGGATTATCCTGGAAAATCGCCTGCAAACGCAGGCCATTGGCGCAGATATAGGCCGCCCGCCCGATCAGCGCGCCAGCGGCGGGCGATGGCGTCGCGACAACGGGTGAGGTCGCGCCGGTATCGGCTGGCTTGGTGGTGGTGCAGGCCGCGGCGAGCGCACAAAGCGCCGCAACAACAAATTTACGCATCGAAGATCTCCCCTGATGGAACAACACGGCCTATCTGTGTAATGCGGCGGAGCCATGACGCAATCCCCGTACAAGACACACCCGCAGCCTGCCCGGAGGATTTTCCATGGCGCAAGCCAATCTTGCTGATCTGCCGGTAGGCAAATCGGCCCGCTACCGGGCGCTGGCCGCCGAAATCACGGCTGTCAATGCCGGCGAAAGCTTTTTGATCGCGCGTTATGCATCGGCAGCCAGCCTTTTGCACGCCGCCTTCCCGGAGCGGTTTTTGTGGACGGGGTTTTATCTGGTTGATCCGGCCAAGCCGCGCGAGCTGGTCGTCGGCCCCTACCAGGGCAGCTTGGGCTGCCTGCGCATCCCCTTCGGCAAAGGCGTGTGCGGCGCGGTGGCCTTGCAGCAAAAGCCTCTCATCGTGCCGGACGTGCACGCCTTTCCTGGACACATCACCTGCGATGGGCGCTCCCTCTCGGAGATCGTGATGCCGGTATTTGACCGCGATGGCGCACTGGCCGGCGTGCTCGATATCGATTCGCATCTGCTTGATGCCTTTGACGCCGAGGACGAAGCGGGCCTTGGTCCGATTTGCGCCAATCTGCTGACCGCTTTTTAGCAGTTTACCCGAAAAACCAGCCGGATTTGAGGCTCGCAGCGCGTTTTTGCACGTGCCGCTGGCTATTGCGGGTTAGCGGCCGGCGCGGGCGTGCTCTTTGGCGGGCTGCGGTTCTGGCGGGGCACTCAGCCGCTGGATCACCCGCAGCAAGCGCTCAGCGGGACCCGCCCCAAAGCGCGCCTCCCAGCGTTGGCTCGCCCAGATCTGCACGCCCCAGATGGCGAGCGCCACCAGCCAAAGGCCCGCCCAGTCCAAGCGGCCCCATTGCGCCAGCCCCCAAAACCACAGGCCCGCCAAGAGAGAGGCCAGCAGATAATTGCTCAGCGCCAAGCGGCCAACGCACGCCAAGGCCTTGTAAATCCGGTCGGAGGACGAAACCACGCCGATCAGCAGCATCAACGCACCGGCATGCCCCAAGGCCATGCCCAGGCGGCCGGCATGTTCCATAACGGCACTTAGCCAGATTGAGCCACCGGATTTGTACACCGCCGCGCTGATCACCCAGGCTTTGGCCGGCAGCCCAACCCCATAGCCCAGCAGCGCCAGGCGCTGGGCCGCTGCTCTGCTTTGATCCGTCCGCCAGGCACCCAGCAGCGCCATGCCCAGCGCCATCATGGCCAGAACCTCCAGTGCGCCGCCAGCCAAAAAGGGCCCCAGCGTGGCGTTTTGCCATTGCCGGGCACTCCAGCCTGCGGCCTGCAGGTAATCACCGCGGCGGGCGATGGCCTCTTCGGCCTGCGCTGCGGCGCTAACCGCCCCCGCTTCTTGCAAAGCGCGTTCACGCGCCGCCAGTTTTCGCCATTCGGCGGCTTCCAGCTTTTGGCCGGCATCGGCGGAGATTTCCGCCTCCAGGCCTCTGGCCAGATCGGCGCGCACGCTTTGCGCCCGCTGCGCCTGCCAGATGATCGAGCCGACGAGCAAAATAGCAGCGAGATAGCCGAGGCGGCGCGCATCCCAGCCCCGGACAAGCAGCAATACCGGCACGCAAAGGCCGTACAGGAACAACACATCGCCGGGCCACAGCAGCAGCATGGCGTTCACCGCGCCCAGCAGCAGCAGGCCGGCCGCGCGCGCCAGCGCCCGATCGCTTGACCCGGCCTTTTGCACTGCCAGGACGATGCCGGCTCCAAACAACAGGGTAAACAGGCCGCGCATGGCCCCTTCCAGCGTGATCGCCGATACGCCCCAGATCAGCCAATCCAAATCGAGCCAATTGGCCTCGCCGCGCGGCAGGGCTTCAAGGGAGGCACCGCCCATAAAGCGAATATTGATCAACAAAATACCGAGAGCGGCCACGCCGCGCAAAACGTCCAGCGGCTCTAACCGCTGATATGCCTGCCCGCCGTGAAACACTTGCGCTTGCATAAGCCCTGCTGAGCAAGGCTCGGGCCAAGCGCAGCTCAGCGCTATTCCGGCGCGCGCGGCAGGCTATGATCCATGGCCTGGCTGGGCGCACCGCCGGTGCAATTGCCCACGGGGCGCGCGGGAACCCCGGCGACTGTGCAGCGCGGCGGCACCGAATCCAGCACCACCGAGCCTGACGCGATGCGCGCCTCCTCGCCGATCTCGATATTGCCCAATACCTTGGCCCCGGCCCCAATCAGCACGCCGCGATGGATTTTGGGATGGCGATCGCCGCGCTCTTTGCCTGTTCCTCCCAAGGTAACGGAATGCAGCATCGAGACATCATCGCCCACTTCAGCAGTCTCGCCGATGACGATGCCATGGGCGTGATCGATAAACACGCCCGCGCCGATGCGCGCCGCCGGGTGGATATCCACCGAAAACAATTCGGAAATCCGGCTTTGCAAATGGAAAGCCAAAATCTCACGCCCCTGCGCCCACAGCCAATGGGAGATGCGATAGGCTTGCAGCCCGGCATAGCCCTTGAAGTACAAGAATGGCTGCAGATAGGTGCGGCAGGCGGGATCGCGCTCGCGCACGGCGCGCATGTCCCGCGCCGCGACAGCAGCGATCAGCGGGTCACCGACATAGGCCTCCTCGCAGACTTCGCGCAGCTGCAAAGGGCTCATGTCCATGCCGCCCAGCTTTTGCGCCAGATGGTAAGAAAGCGCGCTCTCGATGCGATCATGGTGCAGGATGGAGGCGTGCAG
>JAKFWI010000106.1 GCA_021731965.1 Hyphomonadaceae bacterium
CAGGCTTTTGGCGCGCGCCAACAAGCCGGCCGCCTCCAACCCGCTTTCGCGGGCGACGGCCTGCGCCTGCTCTTCGTCTTGGGGCAAAAACTCATGGAGCGGCGGATCGAGCAGCCGGATGGTCACCGGATATTCCTGCATGATCCGGAAAATTTCCAGGAAATCCGCCTTCTGAAAGGGCAGCAATTTATCGAGGGCCTTGACGCGCCCCGCCATTTCCTCGGCCAGGATCATTTCCCGCATGGATTGGATCCGGTCTTTGGCGAAGAACATGTGCTCGGTCCGGCACAGGCCCACGCCCTCCGCGCCATAGCGGCGCGCGACCCGCGCATCTTCGGGTGCTTCACCGTTCACGCGAATCTTTAGGCGGCGGTAGCGATCCGCCCAGCCCATCAGCACTTCGAAATCCCCCGAAAGCTCCGGCTGCGCCATTTCGGCGGCCCCAGCCAGCACCTGGCCTTTGGCCCCATCCACGGTGACGATATCACCCTCCTGCACCGTCCGGCCACGAATGCTGATCCGTGCTGCGGCGTTGTCGAAGCGGATATCGCTGGCGCCGCACACGCAGGGGCGGCCCATGCCCCGCGCCACCACCGCCGCATGGCTGGTCATGCCGCCGCGTGCCGTGACGATGGCCTTGGCCGCGTGCATGCCCTGGATGTCCTCGGGGCTGGTTTCGTCGCGCACCAGGATGACGGATTCGCCGCGTTTGCTCATTTCCACGGCCATTGCCGGATCAAAAACCACCTTGCCCACCGCCGCCCCGGGAGAGGCCGGCAGCCCGATGCACAAGATGTCGCGCTGATAATTCGGGGCGATGGCCGGGTGCAACAATTGCTCAAGGGCAGCGGGATCGACGCGCAACACCGCCTCTTGCTCACTGATCAAGCCATCGCGCGCCAGATCCACCGCGATACGCAGTGCCGCTTTGGCGGTGCGTTTGCCGTTGCGCGTTTGCAGCATCCACAGCACGCCGCGCTCGATGGTGAATTCGATGTCCTGCATGTCCCGGTAGTGGCGCTCGAGCTTTCGGTAGACCTCCACCAGATTGGCGAAGGCCTCCGGCAGGGCTTCTTCCAACGACAGCCCGCTTTCCTTCATCTTTTCTCGGGTGGCTTTGGTCAGCGATTTGGGCGTGCGGATGCCGGCAACGACATCCTCGCCTTGGGCGTTGATCAGATATTCGCCGTAAAACACCGGCTCCCCGGTGGAAGGGTCCCGCGTGAAGGCCACGCCTGTGGCGCTGGTTTCGCCCATATTGCCAAACACCATGGCCTGGACATTCACGGCCGTGCCCCAGCTTTCAGGGATATCGTGCAGGCGGCGATAGACCTTGGCGCGCTCATTCATCCAGCTGGTGAACACCGCGCCGATGGCCCCCCAAAGCTGTTCGTGCACATCCATGGGAAAGGGCCGGCCCAGTGATTGGCGCACCGCATCCTTGTAGGCGGCGACGATCGCTTCCCAATCCTGCGCTGTCAGCTCCGTATCGAGCTTGTAATCATTGCTTTCTTTGAATCTGGTCAGAATTTCTTCAAACAAGCCATGATCGGCACCCAGCACGACATTGGAATACATTTGAATGAAGCGGCGATAGCTATCGAAGGCAAAGCGCCGATCCCCCGCCTGCGCGGCCAGCCCCTCGACGGTGATGTCATTGAGGCCCAGATTGAGCACCGTATCCATCATGCCGGGCATGGACGCGCGCGCGCCCGAGCGCACAGACACCAAAAGCGGGTTGGCCGGATCGCCAAAGCCGCGCCCGACTTGCGCCTCCACCACGCCAAGGGCCGCCGCGACTTGGGCCTTTAACTCGGGTGGATAGGCCCCGCCCAGCTGATAATAAGCGGTGCAAACCTGGGTGGTGATCGTCAATCCCGGCGGCACGGGCAGGCCAAGGCTGCTCATTTCGGCCAGATTGGCCCCCTTGCCGCCCAGCAATTCCTTCATGGCGGCGGCCCCTTCGGCCTTGCCAGCCCCAAAGCTGTACACCCAGCGCGTGTCGCTCATCACTCAGCCCTCAATCTTGCCGAAATCTGCAATTTTTTCCATCAGGTTTTTGACTTTTGCCAACAACACCAAGCGATTGGCCCGCACAGCCGGATCGGGATCGTTGACGAAGACGCGCTCCAAAAAGGCATCCACCGGCGCGCGCAGGCCCGCCAGCACCGCCATGGCTTCAGCGTAATTCTCACCATCAAGGGCCAAATTGAGCCGGGCCTCGGCACCCACCCCGGCCTCATGCAAATTCGATTCCTCGGGAAGCGCGAACAAGGCGGGATGGATGGGCATATCCGAGTTGACCCGCTCCCCGTCGATGGTTGATCCATCCACGATATTGGCGGCGCGGCGATAGCCGGCCAGAAGATTAAGGCCATCTGGCGTCTGCAGGAACGCGCTCAGCGCCTCGATGCGGGCAACGACGCGCACAAAATCGCCATCTTCGCCCTGCGATTCAAAAACAGCGGCCACCACGTCATGGCGTTTGCCTTGATCGCGCAGCTGCACGGCCAGGCGCTCGCGAAGAAACACCGTGAGTTCGGCCAAGATCATAGCTGGTCGGTCTGCGAGCCGCTCATGAAGCGCATGGGGCCGGGCGCCGCGCGGGGCTGCATCCCCCTGCACCCGCACCAATGCCCTGTTCTGGAACTCTGAAATATCCAGCCTCAGCCCGTTTTCCAGAATGATCCGAATGAAGCCCAGGGCCGCGCGGCGCAGCGCGTAAGGGTCTTTCGAGCCGGTCGGCCGCTCATCGATGGCCCAAAACCCGCAAAGCGTATCCAGCTTATCGGCAAGCGCCACACACATGCTGATGGGTTCGCGCGGCACCTGATCCGAGGGGCCGACGGGGCGATAATGATCCGCAATCGCCTGCGCCACACGCGCATCCCCGCCTTGGGCAAGCAGCAGCCAGCCGCCCACTTGGCCCTGCAATTCGGGGAATTCCCCCACCGTGTCGCTGACCAGATCGGCCTTGCACAGCCGCGCCGCCTCTAGGGCCAGTTGCGTGTCTGCAGGGCAAATCTGCTGCGCCAGCTCAAGCGCCAGCGTTTCCACGCGGCGCGCTTTATCCCCCACGCTGCCCAGCTTTTCGTGGAAGATGATGCGGTCCAGCTTGGGGAGCAGGCTGTCCAATGGCCGCGCCTTATCGGCCTCCCAGAAAAAGCGGGCGTCGTTCAATCGCGCGCTGAGCACCCGGGCATTGCCGGCCGCGATGGCCACGCCGCCATCCTTGGCCTCGATATTGGCCACAGCCAGGAAATGCGGGCTCAGCCCGCCTCTTTTGGGATCAAACAGCGCGAAATAGCGCTGATGGGTGCGCATGGTCAGCCGAATGACCTCAGCCGGCAATTCCAGAAAGGCCGGGTCCATCTCGCCGATCAGCGGCACGGGCCATTCACACAGCCCGGCCACTTCAGTGAGCAAGCCTTCATCCTCGATCAATTCCAGCTCCCGCGCGGCGCACAGCGAAAGCGCCTCAGCCCGAATGTGATTCTGGCGGTCCTCGCGACGAATCAGCACCCGGGCGGCCTTGAGGAGATCGCGGTAAGCGTCGAAATCACGCACCTCCAGGGCCTGCGGCGCATGGAAACGGTGCCCGCGCGTGATCAGGCCAGAGGCGATCCCCTCAATCTCGAACGGCACCAATTCCCCATCGAAGGCGCACAAAATGCTGTGCAGCGGCCGCACCCAGGTGAGATCCCCGCTGCCCCAGCGCATGGATTTGGGCCAGGGAAAGCCGCGCACGATGTCCGGCACGATCTGCGCGATGATGTCATGCACGGGCCGCCCCGCCCGCTGCACCCGGGCCAGATAAAACGCGCCCTTTTTATCCTCGATGATCTCCGCCTCGGCCAGGCTGGCCAGACCCGCGCTTTTGACGAAACCCTGCAGGGCCGCCTCTGGGGCACCCACACGCGGACCCTTTTTTTCCTCTATCTGCGCGGCCTGCTCGAGGGGCAGACCCTCGATCACCGCCGCCAGCCGCCGCGGCCCGGCAAAGGCCTTGATCCCCTCAGGCAGCAACCCGGCTGCGCTCAGCTTGTCGATCAGCAGGCGCTCAAGATCGGCCTCGGCGCGCGGCTGCATCCGGGCCGGGATTTCCTCTGAGAAAAACTCAAGCAAAAGCTGAGGCATACGTCGTCCTTGAGGTCGCGGCACGGGGGCGCGCGCGGCGCGATGTGAGCAATTGCAGCATGGCGCGCGCTGGCTTTAGCCGGTTGTGGCCGGCGCGTCACTACCCACGACCGGTGCGCTGCCTGGGGCAGGCGCGAGGTGTGTCCTTGCCGCCTCCCGCGCCAAGGCCCGCCAGGCCACCAGCAAAGCGCAGACCAGCAACAGACTGGCCAGGAAAAACGACGCCCCCGGAACATGCCAGGGTTGCTTGCGCACGAAAAACGCGAAGGTCTGGGTAAACAGCAAGGGCCCGATCAGCCCGCCAACGCTGGCCGCGGCCCCGAGCGCTCCTTGCAGGCGGCCCTGTTCTTCGGGACTCACGCGCGCGGTGAGCAGCGCTTGATTGGCCGGGGTATAGATGCCCCACAGCGCCCCAAAGGCCAGGCCCGCGAAAAACCACCATCCCGTGGGCGCAAGTCCATAAAGCAAAAACGTCATCGCCCCGCAGCCCAGGCCCAGGCGAACGGCATTGCTCTCCCCCAGGCGGGCCACCAGCGGCTTGACCAGCAGCAATTGCGTGCACATCGAGGCCAGCCCGACAGCCGCCAAAGCGGCCCCCACCTGCTCATCATTCCAATGATAGCGATAGCTGGTATAAAGCACGAAGGTGGCCGGCAGGGCCACATGCGCCAAAAAGTTGAGAAAATAAGCGGCCGATAGCCCCGCCAGATCCGGCCGGCCGGTCAAGAATCGCAACGCCCCGAGCGGGTTGGATTGACGCAGCCGAAAGGGCACGCGCCGATCCTTGGGCAGGGATTCCGGCAAGATGAACAGGCCATACAGGCCGTTCGCGAAGCTGAAGGCACCCGCCAGCCAAAAGGGCGCGTCCGCGCCGAAACGATGCGCCACGATCCCGCCCATAGCCGGCCCCAGGATGAAGCCCAGCCCGAAGGCCGCGCCCAGCATGCCAAAGCGCTGTGCGCGCTGCTCGGGCGGGGTGACATCGGCGATATAGGCATTGGCGGTGGATTGGCTGGCCGCGCTGACCCCAGATATCAGCCGCGCCAGCAGCAGCCAGGCCAGCCCAGGGGCCAAAGCCGCCAGGACATAAGACACAGCCAGGCCAAAATTGGAAAACAGCACGATCGGCCGGCGGCCAAAGCGATCGCTTAGCCCCCCCAAAATCGGCGAGCCGATAAATTGCATGAAGGCCCAAGCCACCCCGAGCACGCCGGCCGCCACGCTGGCGCGCGATATGGCCGCAGCATCGCTGGCCTCGCCGCCCGTCAAGCTCAAGATCAGTTTCGGTAAAACCGGGATGATGATGCCAACGGCCAGCATGTCCAGCATGACCGTGACGAGGATGAAGGCAAAGCCACCGCGCGCTTTGGAATTGGGCTCATCGGTCATCAACTCTCCTCCAGGCGCTGCAAAAGCACCGCCATCGCCGGGTCCAGCATGGGCCAGCGTTTGTATTGGCGCACGCGCGCCGGGGCATTTTCCCAGGCCTGGCTGAACATCGCCCGCGCCCCCGCTTGGCCGATGGCCACGCGCAAGGGATCGATCGACACGCGGACGCAAAATAGCACAGCCCCGCTCTGTGGCAGCTTGCGGATGGTTTGGCGCTCGACCCGCAAATGCAACAGATCGGCCACGCTTTCTGCCCCCAATTGGGCCGCGCGATCAAACAGGGGCGCGGCCGCGGGGGTATAGCGCTCCGGGCCGGGCTGGACCGTCCAGTTGAAGCGCTCCAGCACGGCATCGGGGGCCAGGCCATCGAAGACGCGGCTGATGCGCTGCGCCAGCCCTTGGGTTTCGTTGGGGCCCAGCACGTCGGGCACCGGCCCGTGCAGCGCACCAAGCGTTTTTCCGATCGCCTCCTGCGCCGAAAAAAAGGTGGGAGAACACAGCACCAAGGCCGCCGCACACCAGGCCCCTTCGCGCTTTTGCATGATGATCGGATCATCGGAAATCCGCTCTGCCGCCGCCTGCAGGCTATCGGCCCCGGTGAGCAAAGCCGCAGCCTCCGCGCAGGCACCCTGCGACCCCTCTAGCGCGGCGCACACCTGATCAGCCCGGCTGGCCAGCAATGCGCGCTTGGCCGGCAGGCTATCGGCTTCCCAATCGGGCTCCAGCCAGGCGTCCAACGCGATGGGGTGCAGACCCACCAAGAAATCCGGAGGGCCCGCCATGAAGGGCAGATTGGGTGGGCGGCGCATCGTGTGCAGCTTAATGACATTCGCTGGGTTTAGGCAAATCTCCGCGCGGCGCTGGCAGGCGCGCCGGGGCCTTGCTATAACCCATCGGCTTCGCTGGAGGCTGGCGGAAAGCGGGGGTGGGACGTGCGTAAGATTTTATCCGTGCTTCTGGCAATAGTGCTTATGCTGATGATGGGCAGCGCATCTGCGCAGCAAAACCCACGGCGGATTGCGCTGGTGATTGGCAATGCGGACTATGTCGTCCCGGCCTGGAAGCTTGCCAATCCAGTCAACGACGCTGAGTTGATGACAGCGCGGCTGAAGACGATCGGTTTTTCTGTGGAAACGTTACGGAACGCTTCCCGACTGCAAATGGATCAGGCCTTTCAACGCTTCAACTCGCGCCTTAAGGGCGCGGGCAAGGATGCTGTAGGCTTCTTCTATTATTCAGGCCATGGGGCGGAAGAAGCGGGCCTCAATTACTTGGTGCCGGCTGATGGCAACATTCGCACCAAGGAGGAATTGCGCTATGAGGCACCCTCGGTGCAATTGGTGCTGGATGATATGGCGCGCGCCGGCAATCAATTGAATTTCGTTATCCTTGATGCCTGCCGTGATTTGCCTTTACCCGATTCCGCCAAATCCTTGAACCGGGGCGGCTTGGCGGCTCTGCCCGAGGTGGCCAACGTGCTGATCGCTTACGCCACCGCGCCCGGCCAGACAGCCGATGACGGCGCGGGGCGCAACAGCCCCTTCACCACCGCGCTAGCAGAAGCCCTTCGCACCCGTGCGGCTGATCCTGTCGCGCTGTTGTTTGAAGACGTCCAGGCTGCGGTGCGAACCACCACCAAAGGCACGCAGCGCCCCCGCTTTTCCAATGGCTTGGGAGTGCCGCGCTGGAGCTTCGTGACAACCGCGCCAATTGTGCGTGGCTCCCCTCCATCACCGATAGACCCTGGATCACGGCGAAAAACTCTGGAGCCAGCAGAGGTGCAGGCTGAGCCGGCCCCGCCTGCGCCGGCCAATAGGGCCCTGGCCGCGATCAATGCCATCAGCAAAGCCGAATGGGCGGCAGGAAACAATGCAGCCCTGGTGACGCGCGTCATCGCGGCCTCTTCGCGCGCAGAGCTGGAAAAACTGGCGGCCATGGGCGATGCCCGCGCGCAATTTCTGGCGGGCCGGGCCTATACCTTTGGCTCGGATGGGTTTCCCAAGGATGAGGCCGAGGCCGTCCGGCTTTTTATGCTCGCGGCGGCGCAGGGCGATGCCTTTGGCCAAGTCAATCTCGGCTTCATGTATGACCGGGGCCTTGGTGGCCTGACAAAGGATGAGGCCGAGGCCGTCCGGCTTTACAAACTCGCGGCGGCGCAGGGCAATGCGCAGGGCCAAGTCAATCTCGGCTCCATGTACGAACAGGGCCTTGGCGGCCTGCCCAAGAATGAGGCCGAGGCCGTCCGGCTTTTTAAGCTCGCGGCTGCGCAGGGCAATGCCTTTGGCCAAGTCAGTCTCGGCGTGATGTACCGACAGGGCCTT
>JAKFWI010000191.1 GCA_021731965.1 Hyphomonadaceae bacterium
GGATTTTCGCTCCGCGGCAGCCTTGCTGCGCTCCTTGGAACAGCCCCCGCCTGGGCCAGGCCTGATGCGGGTGCGCGGTGCCAGCGATGAGGACGCGCTGCGCCGGCTCAGCCGGGAGGACGCCATCCTCGATCGCCTCACCAGCGAGGCGGCGGTGCGCCGGCTGTGGGAGGCCTGCCTCACGCCGGATTTTCGCAAAGTCACCCCCGATGCGCACGCCGCTTTGATTGGCCAACTGGCGGTGCATTTGCTTGGCCCCAGCGGGCGGCTGGCGCAAGATTGGATCGCGCGCGAGCTTAACGGGCTCGACCGCACCGAGGGCGATCTCGATACCCTGCAAGCGCGCTTGGCACACGTGCGGACCTGGGCCTATGTCGCCAACCGCCCCGATTGGCTGGACGATGCCGGCCACTGGCGCGGGCGCGCCACCGCCATCGAAGAGCGCCTCTCCGACACGCTGCACACGCTGCTGACCCAGCGCTTCATCGATCGGCGCACCAGCGCCTTGGTGCGCGGCTTGCGCAAGGACGAAATCCTGCTTCCCAACCTGGCCGCCGATGGGGCGGTCAGCGTCGAGGGACATTATGTGGGGCGCCTAGAGGGCTTGGCCTTTTCCCCCGACCCTTCGGCCTCTGGGCGCGCGGGCAAAGCGGTGCGCGAGGCGGCCCTGCGCGCGTTGGGGCCAGAGGTAACCCGCCGCCTGACGGGTGTCGCGACCGGCACGGCCAGCGCGCTAACGCTGGCGGGCGATGGCAGCGTGCGCGAAGGCGGCGTGCTGCTGGCCCGCCTCACCGCCGAGGGCAATGTGCTGGCCCCTAAAGTGACGATGGTGGGCGGCGAAGCTGGCGATGCGCGCGCTTTGCGCCAGGCCCAGATGCGCCTCGAATCGCGGCTGCGTGAATGGATCGGCCAGCGGCTGGCCCCTTTACCGGCTTTTCGTGCGCAGCTGGTGTCAGGCAGTTTGAGCGCGGCGGCGCGCGGCCTGCTGTTTCGCTTGCTGGAAGAAAATGGCGCGTTAGAGCGGGCAGACGCAGAGCCGGCAGTCGCGCAATTATCGGCGCAGGAGCGCGCATTGCTGGCCAGCCTGGGCCTGCGTTGGGGCCGTTTCAGCCTATGGGCAACGGCTCTGGTGCGGCCACAAGCCGCCAAACTGCACACTTTGCTGCTGCGCCAGCACGCCATGGCCAGCTTTTCCCCGCCGCGCAAAGCCCTCAGCGCGCCGCTGGTGCGCGATTTGCCCTGGCGGGCCTATGTGGCAGCGGGTTTCCGCCCGGCCGGGCCCATAGCGGTTCGCATCGATAAGCTCGAAGAACTCGGTGCGCGCTTGGCGAAAGCCAAAACGCCCGATGACATCCCCGCATTGGCACGCATAATCGGCGTGAGCGAAGCCGTACTGCCTGCGGTGCTCAAGGCTTTGGGTTATCGCCAGATCAGCGGAGAAGACGGCCAAAGCCGCTGGCGGCGCAATATGCGCAAATCGCGCGCGGTGATCGCGTCCGTGCCCTCTTGTGATTCCCCGTTTGGCGTGCTGGCTACGCTCGGGAGCGCCGCCCACAAGGCTCCCAAGGGCGTGCCATGAGTTTGCCAGCGGATGAGCACACCGGCGCGAGCCTGCGCCTTGATGTTTGGCTCTGGCGGGCCAGGATGTTCAAAACCCGCAGCGCCGCAAGTGCCCGCATCCTGGAAGGCGGCGTGCGCTGCGGCTCGGTTGGCAGTTTTCCGCCGGGAGGCGGCGGCCTGCGGCTCGCCAAGCCCTCCAGCTTGGTGCGGATCGGCGATGCCATCACCCTGGCGGCCCCGCGCGGCGTGGTCAGCCTGCGGATTTTGAGCCTTCCGGCCCGGCGCGGCCCACCCGCTGAGGGGCGGGCCTGTTATGCACAGTTTGATGGCGATACACCCGCAGCGCTTGACGGAAGGGCCAGCCAGCCTTCATCAAGCACTTCTTTTGATTTTTGAGCCAAGTGATGACCTATATCGTTACCGATGCCTGCGTCCGCTGCAAATACATGGATTGTGTAGAAGTTTGCCCGGTGGATTGTTTTTATGAAGGGGAGAATTTTCTCGCTATCCACCCCGACGAATGCATCGATTGCGGCGTGTGCGAGCCCGAATGCCCCGTAGATGCCATCAAGCCGGACACGGAAGATCAAGCAGATGGCAAATGGCTGCAGATCAACACCACCTATGCCAAGATTTGGCCCAACATCGCGCGTAAAGGTGAGGCTCCTGCCGATGCGGATGTGTTTAAGGACGAAAAAGGTAAATTTGAAAAGTATTTCAGCCCCAAGCCCGGGGCCGGGTGAAACTGCACCGCAAGGTGCCGCGGAACCTGACCATTGGGCCCGATGATCAGATTATCTCGTGTAATAACTAGAGCGTCGTCCGATCCTGTTACTCATGGAAACAGAGCATCAGATCGTGATCGCACTGATCAGTGGGGGGCTTCAAGACCCGCATCGCCAGCGAATACGCGTCTGGAGGGTGCTGTCCACAGGCGATTCTAGCAAAAGATGCAAGCGCTGCCGGCTTCCAATTTTCCTGTTAACGTGGTAGATGAACATTTAACGGGGGGTGATGTCGCATTGGGCACTGCCTATTCCCGCGTTCACGTTGCAACGACCGATACTGCACCCCCTTTGGCGCGCGTTTTCGTCAGCGTTCCAAGGCTTCGGTTACGTTTACTGGTTCTTTTAGGGACACGACATGACCTCCACCACGATTTCGCCGCCGCGTTTGTTTCAGCCCGGTGATCACATTGTCTATCCGGCGCATGGCGTGGGCCGTGTCATCGCCGTCGAGACCCAGACGGTGGCCGGGCTTGCTTTGGAAGTCTTTGTCATCGCTTTTGATCAAGATAAAATGACGCTGCGGGTGCCGACGGCGCGCGCGCGCACGTGCGGCATGCGCCCGCTGGCAAGTTCTCAGGTGGTTGAGGGCGCGTTGAAGACGCTGACGGGCCGGGCCCGCATCAAGCGCACGATGTGGAGCCGCCGCGCCCAGGAATACGAGGCGAAGATCAATTCCGGGGATTTGATTTCCATCGCCGAAGTGGTGCGTGATCTGCACCGCGGAGGGGACCAACCCGAGCAATCCTATTCGGAGCGTCAGCTTTATGAATCGGCGCTCGATCGCATGGCCAGGGAATTGGCGGCTGTTGAAAATATTGATCGCGACAGCGCCATTCAAAAGCTGGCGCAATCGCTGTCGACAAAGCGCGCAGCCTAGCAGGCTGTTGAAGAACTCCCGCGAGCCGCGATGCGAAGCCGATTTTGCGCTTTCGGGCAGGAGAGGCCCAGTTCGCGTAGCGGTGCTACGGGGGCTGGGACACGACGAACCCGAAGCCGAAATCGGCCGCATCCCTCTAGGACGGCAGGATTTTTTGTCCTGAGTGCGTCGCCGGTCTGGCCCGATGCCCCGCATCGCGCTGCACCCGGCTCCTGCTCAGGAAAGGCAAAAAATTCTTGCCGTCGCGGCCGCGCTGGAGTTCTTCAGCAGCCTGCTAGAGCGGATCCCGATTTGACCTAACTCAGGTCAAATCGGGTGAATCCGCTCTACACTAAGATTGGACACGTTCTGTTGCGAAAACCGCGTCACACTTTTCGGGAACGGGTCTAGCGCAGATGCGTGGAAAGCGCGCGTTCGGGCTCAGGTGTTGAGCGCAGCAAAGTCTTCCTCACTGATATCGAAATTGGCATAGACCGCCTGCACGTCGTCCAGCTCATCGAGAGCGGAGACCAACTTCAGCACGGTCTGGGCGGTGTCGCCCTGCACGGGCACGCTGGTTTGCGGGTGCCAGATGATCCGGGCCGTTGCCGCATCGCCAAAGCGCTTGGCCAAAGCGGCGGACACCCTGCCCAGCGCGGCATAGGGGCAGAGGATGACGTGCCCGTCGGCATCGCTCTCGCAATCATCGGCACCCGCTTCGATGGCAGCCTCTAGCATCGCATCCTCGCTGGCAACGGATGCGCCATAGCGCATTTCCCCCATGCGATCGAACTGGAAGGAAACGGAGCCGGTTTCGCCCAACGCGCCCTCATAACGATTGAACGCCGTCCGCACGTCGCCTACGCTTCGATTTCTGTTATCTGTGAGGCATTCGACGATGATCCCAACGCCCCCCGGGCCAAAGCCTTCATAGCGGATTTCATGCAAGGTTTCACCGCCAGCCCCAGAGCCGCGATCGATGGCCCTTTGGATATTGTCCTTCGGCACCGATTGGGCGCGCGCGGCGGCCATGGCCCGCGCCAAACGCGGATTGCCGGCCGGATCAGCGCCGCTGAGCCTGACTGCCGCCTGGATCTCGCGTGCCAATTTGGTGAACATCTGTGCGCGCCGCTTATCCTGCGCGCCTTTGCGGTGCATGATATTGGCGAATTTGGAATGACCGGCCATATCGCTCTTGTCTCGAAACATCAGGGGAAGGCCCGGTGTGAGCCGGTCTGTGCGCCGCGGTCAAGCTTGGATGCGTTGCCATGAGCCCCTTGTTGCTGATCAAGTTCACGATCTTGTTGGCCTGGCTGCCGGCTTTGGCGACCTGGGAGCGCCTGCAACCCAAGGCAGAGCGGCCCGCTCGCAGCGACGGCCCCCGTTTGCTGCGCAATGTGGGGCTGTGGCTGGGCAACACTGCCATGTCCCCGCTACTGACCGTGCCGATCACCGCCGGCGCAGCCGGCTTGGCGCTATGGACCCGCCCCGAAAGCACGCAGGCATGGCCGCTATGGATCGTCGATCTCTTGGTGCTGGATTTATGGATTTACTTGTGGCATCGCGCCAATCACGAGATCGGCGCGCTGTGGCGCTTTCACCAGGTGCATCATTTGGACGAATTCCTCGATGTCAGCACCGGCCTGCGCTTTCATCCCGGGGAGGTGCTGCTCTCGGCCTTGGTGCGCGGCGCGCTGATCGCCGCTTTGGCCATGCCGCTGTCATCGGTGTTGATCTATGAGGTCATGGTGCTGGCCGGCGCAGCTTTCCAGCATTCCAATGTGCGCCTGGCGCCTCGTCTCGAGGCGGCGCTGCGCTGGGTGATCGTCACGCCTTCGCATCATTGGGTGCACCATCACGCGGTGCGCCGCGATACCGATAGCAATTACGCGACCGTGCTGACGCTGTGGGATCGGCTGTTCGCCAGCCTCAGCCCAACCCAGCGCACCCCCGATTTGCCGATGGGGCTGGAAGGCGCGCGCGATATGGGCTTGCTGACGCTCGCTGCTTTGCCCTTTAGCCGCAGGGAATCGCCTCGCGCTCGGTGACGATCCAATCTAGGCGTTGATCGTGCGGTTCGAGTGGAATGACCGGCATTTCCTGGCCAGCATAAGCCAAGCCCGCGGCCTGCACGCCAGCCGGGCGCAGCCGTGCCAGCACCCGATCATAATGCCCGCCGCCTTGACCGAGGCGCCCGCCAAGGCGATCGAACGCCAGCAACGGCACCAGAATCAGGTCCGGCTCAACCTGCTGCGCGGCCCGCGCCGGGGCCAGGACGCCAAATGCATCAGCCTCCAGCCTATCTTCTTGGCACCATTGCAGAAAAACTGGCGGTTCGGCGCGCGCAAGCATGCGCGGTAGGGCGATCACGCTGCCCGCCGCCGCCAAATGGGCCATCAAGGGCCGTGGATCGATCTCGCTGCCCAGCGGCCAATAACCCGCCACCACGCATGGCTTGCGAAGGCCGGCAGGAAAATGCGCGATCAATTGCGCACTGGCCTCCGGTGAGGCAGCGTCGGCGCGCATCCGCCGAGCCAGCGGGCGCATCCGCGCCTTTTCAATCGCGAACTCGTTGGACTGGTTCATGTGGCAAAGCACATCATGCGGGCGGCCCCACCTGCGCCGTGAAAGCTAACCATCCCCCTCGGACCCTAGCAAGCTAGGTGGGTGCCAGGTGATCGAGGCGTTAGGCCTTGCGGCCACGGCCAAGTCCAGAGCCAGCTCCCGAGAGAAATGATACGGTCCCCGGGATGTCATGCTTTATCACGCACGCCGCAGGAATCCGCCCTGCATTACAATTAGGTCGCGTTGGCCCCAGATGCAAGCCACGTGTGGCGTGGCATCCAGCCACGCCCTATCTATGCCGGATTGGCCACCGCATCACGCAGGGCCCCCTATGCTTTGACGCGCGTTTCAAAAATGCCTTGGAGGACGCCGCTGACCGACAGCACCCCCATTTGGCGTGCCATCGCCGCGGACATCTGGCAGGCGCTTGATGGCCCCAGCGGCGCGCTGGCACGCCTCCAATTGACCGGCAGCGATGCGCTGCCCTCCTGCTTTCCTGTCACCGATTTGGCTGTTGCGTCGATCGGCACGGCCTGCTTGGCGGTGTCGGAGCTAACCGCGCAAGGAAACCTAGCGCCGGAGGTGTCGGTCGATCGCCGGCTCGCCTCCCTGTGGTTCGGCTGGTCGATCGCGCCGATCGGCTGGGCGATGCCCTCGCCTTGGGATGCAATCGCCGGCGATTACCAGAGCCAAGACGGCTGGATCAAGCTGCACACCAATGCGCCGCACCATCGCACGGCGGCGCTGGCTGTCTTGCGATGCGATGCGACGCGCGAGGCTGTGGCATCAACAGTCGCCGCCTGGGCAGCAAGCGATCTAGAGGCCGCGATCGTCAAAGCTGGCGGCTGCGCCGCCGCCATGCGCACGGCTTCGGCCTGGCACCATCACCCGCAGGGTCAGGCCGTCGCATCCGAGCCGCTGATCGCGACGCAGCAAATCGGCTCAGCCCCTCTATGGTCCTGGCGGCCAAAGCCCGCGCGGCCGCTGGCCGGCCTGCGCGTCCTCGATCTCACCCGCGTGCTGGCTGGGCCGGTCGCCACCCGCTTTCTCGCCGCTTACGGCGCCGACGTGCTGCGCGTCGACCCGCCCGAATGGGACGAGCCGGGCGTTATCCCGGAAGTTGCGCTTGGTAAACGCTGCATGCGCCTGGACCTCCACGCGCGCGCGGACCGGATCAGCTTCGAGCGCCTGCTCGCAGAGGCCGATGTGCTGATCCACGGTTATCGCGGCGACGCTTTGGAGAGGCTCGGCTATGGCCAAGCGGCGCGCGCGGCAATCCAGCCGGCTTTGATCGACATCGCACTCAACGCCTATGGCCAAACCGGGCCGTGGTGCGCGCGGCGGGGCTTTGACAGCCTGGTGCAGATGTCTTGTGGCATTGCGGCGGCCGGCATGGCGTGGCGCGGCACCGAGCGCCCCATGCCTTTGCCGGCGCAAGCGCTGGATCAGGCCACCGGTTATCTATTGGCCGGCGCCGCCGTGCGTGCCGTGACGGCGCGCCGCGTCGATGGTCGGATTTTATCCGCGCGCGCGTCTTTGGCGCGGACGGCCCAATTGCTCATGGCGCATCAAACGGAGCCGGGCTCATACGCATTTGCGCCGATGACGCAGGCTGATCTCGCTGATGGCATCGAAGCAACCGCCTGGGGTGCGGCGCAGCGAGTTCTCCCGCCGGGCCTCGTCGAAGGCGCGCCCATGGGTTGGCGCTGGCCCGCCGCCGCCCTAGGCAGTGGCACGGCGCGTTGGGAAAGCTAGCGGAAAAACTGGATCGCTGCACCAAATGTGGCGTCAAGCGCAGATGACGTCACCTTTTCGTGATTCCAATTGGGCGCGATCACGCTGATGCCCGCGCAAAGCATCAGGAGGATTGACTCGCGCTCAATCGCCCGCATGCTCAGGTCCGCATACATCCGCTTGAGCCGCCGGTTCTCGTCCTCGATGGCCTTCATCTGGCTGATCAGGGACGCGTCCATGCCGCCATACTTCGCCCGCCATTTGTAAAGCGACGCGCTGCTCATGCCATGTTCACGGCACAGCTCGGCCACCGGAACACCGCCTTCGGCCTGCCGCAGG
>JAKFWI010000126.1 GCA_021731965.1 Hyphomonadaceae bacterium
GTGGTAAAGTGAACAAGGGCAAGACAAGATAAGGGCGCGCCCACCCCCTTGCCCCGCGCCGCATGATCGTGCATAGAGCGCGCTTCGCTCAGCCGAATGCGCATGGGGCCCCTTGGGGCGGCGCGGATTGCTGGCTGCGGTTAGGAGTGTAGCTCAGCTGGTAGAGCATCGGTCTCCAAAACCGAGGGCCGGGGGTTCGAGTCCCTCCACTCCTGCCAGCGGATGATTATATGATATCTTCCCTTGCGCTGCCGCTTTCCAGCGGGCGCTAAAACAGGACCCGAGCATGGCCACCGAAGTCGCGGAGCGGGAAGAACCGCAACGCAAAAAATTCAACCCCTTGCGCTTTTACCGCGAAGTTGTCGCCGAGGCCCGCAAGGTCCATTGGGCCACCCGCAACGAAACCCTGGTCTCCACCACCATGGTGCTGATCATGGTGGTGGCGGCTGCGGTGTTTTTCCTGGTGGTGGATTGGGTGCTCAAAATCGTGGTGGCCCTGCTGCTGGGCATTGGGGGCTGAGCATGCAACAACAAAGCGCCATGCCGGCCCGCTGGTATATCGTGCACGCTTATTCGAATTTCGAAAAGAAAGTGGCCGAAGCCATCCGCGATCAGGCCGCCCGCCAGGGTCTGAGCGAAAAGTTCGAGGACATCCGCGTGCCCACCGAAGAGGTGCTGGAGGTGCGCCGCGGGCAAAAGCGCATGCGCGAGCAACGCCATTTTCCCGGCTATGTGCTGGTGAAAATGGAATTGACCGACGATGCCTATCACTTGGTGAAAAACACCCCGAAAGTCACCGGCTTTTTGGGCGCGCAGAACAAGCCGCAGCCGGTTTCGGAAAAGGAAGTCCAGCGCATTCTGGGCGAAGTGGAGCAAGCCGCCACCGCCAAGCCGCGCCGGATGATTGTCTATGACATCGGGGAGCGGGTGCGCGTCAATGACGGGCCCTTCCAAGCCTTTGAAGGCAGTGTCGAGGAGATCGACGAGGAACGCGGCCGGCTTAAGGTTTCGGTTTCGATCTTCGGGCGCTCAACGCCTGTTGAGCTGGAGTACAGCCAGGTCGACAAGATGCGCTAAGCCGGGCAAGCTTCGGGCCGCATTCCATCCCTGGATCGAGGCCCGCTTTGTTAACCCGCCGCGCTTGCCTGCTCGCCGCCACCTCTGCGCTCGCCGCGTGCGCGCCGCCGCTCACGACAAGCCCACCCGCGCCATCGCCCGTGCCGGCGCCTCTGCCCGTGCCTACGCCGCAGCCCTTGCCGGTGGCGACCATCAAGCCGTGGGGTTATCCGCTCGATGCGCTCGATCGCACGATCGCCCCCGGGGCTGATTTCTTTGGCTTTGCCAATGGCGGCTGGGACGCCGCCACCCAGATCGCCGGAGATCGCACCGGCGCGGGCTTTTCGGTGGATATGGCCAATCGCAATGACACGCGCTTTGCGGCCTTGATCAGCGAGCTGCTGGATCAGCCGCAGGCCCCCGGCAGCGAAGGGCAAAAGCTGCGTGATCTCTATCTCAGCTATATGGATGAGGCACGCATCGAGGCGCTGGGCCTGGAGCCAATCGCCGCCCGGCTCGCCGCCATCAACGCCGCCAAAACGCCCGCCGACATCGCCCGATTGATGGCCCAGCCGGAATTGGCATTGCCCGGGCCGTTCGAGGCGGACATCGGCATCGATGCCAAACACCCCGATGCCTATAGCGTAACACTGAGCCAAAGCGGGCTGGGCCTGCCCAATCGCGATTATTACCTCTCCAGCACCGAGCGGCTAGTCTCCGCCAAAGCGGCGTATGAGGCGCATATCGCCCGGCTCCTGGCGCTGGCCGGCAGCCCCGAACAGGAGGCCAAGCAGCAGGCCCAGAGCATTCTGGCGCTGGAAACCAAGCTCGCCGCGCTGCATTGGCCCAATGAGCGCCGCCGCCAGGCTGATCAGACCTATAACCCCGTGGCGGCCGCGGATCTCCCTGGCTTTGCCCCCGGCTTTCCGTGGGCGGCCTTTCTGGCGGCCAATGGCCTCAGCGCCGTTAGTCACGTCATCGTGCGGGAGCAAGATGCCTTTCCCGCCTTGGCCAAGCTCTTTGCCGCCACACCTTTGCCAGACTGGCGCGCTTATCTGACCTATCATTGCCTACGGCGCGGCGCGCAATTCCTGCCCGCCCGTTTTGACAACGAAGTCTTCGCTTTGTTCGGCCAGACACTGGGCGGCCAGCAGACACAGCGCAGGCGCAATACCCGCGGCATCGATTTACTCAACACCGCCCTCGATCAGGCCATCGGCAAGCGCTATGTGGCGCGCTATCTGCCGCCCGAAGCCGTGCCGCAAATGCGGGAAATGTTTGAGAACATCCGCTTTGCTTTAGGAGAGCGGATCACGGGGCTCACCTGGATGGCCCCGCAAACCAAGCAAGCCGCCTTGGCCAAGCTCGCGGCCATCAATCCCAAGATCGGCTATCCCGAGGTGTGGCGCGATTTCTCGGCGCTCACCATCGTCCCCGACGCTTTGTTCGAGAACATCACCCGGCTGCGCGCGTTTGAGCAGGCCGAAAGCCTCGCGCGGCTGGGCAAACCCGTCGACAAACGCGAATGGATCACCGGCCCGCAGACCATCAATGCCTTCTACAGCCCCAACCGCAATGAAGCCTTTATTCCCGCGGGCTATATGCAGCCGCCTTTGTTTGATGCCTTCGCGGATCCGGCCGTGAATTACGGGGCGATCGGCTCCATCATCGGCCACGAGATCGGCCACGGTTTTGACGATCAAGGCTCGAAATACGATGGCGGCGGGGAATTGCGCTCCTGGTGGACGGCGCAGGATCGCACCCGCTTCGAGGCGCAAGGCGCGGCCTTGGCGGAGCAATACTCCGCCTTCGAACCCCTTACCGGGCTGCGCATCAATGGGCGGCTGACGCTGGGCGAAAACCTCGGCGATCTGGTTGGCATGCTGGTGGCGGTCGAAGCCTATAAGCGCGCCCTGGGAGGCCGCGAGGCACCGGTGCTTGATGGCTTTACCGGCGTGCAGCGGGTGTTTCTGGGGCGGGCGCAGGCGCGCCGCTTCAAGCAGACCGAGGAGGCTCAGCGCCGCCAATTGGTCCAGGGGCCGCACAGCCCGCACAAATACCGGGTCAACGGCGTCGTGCGCAATGTCGATGCCTGGTATGAGGCTTTCAACATCCAGCCCGGCGATGCCCTCTATCTGGCCCCCGAGCAACGCGTGCGCATCTGGTAGGCCAATGCCGATTTCGTGAGGAGATAGCCCATGCTTAGATCCCTATTTCTTGCCGCCGCGCTCCTGATCGCCGGGGCCTGGCCCGCCAGCGCGCAGCCAGCCGCCAGCTATTTTGCGCCCAATCCGGCCCAGGAGATTCAGGCCGGCGGCGCGCGGATGATCCCGATTAAAACGCCTTATGGCGATTACCGGGTCTGGACCAAGAAGATTGGCTCCAATCCGCGCATTAAAGTGCTGTTGCTGCATGGCGGGCCTGGCGGCACCCACGAATACTTTGAAGCCGTGGATAGTTTCTTTCCCGGCCATAGCATCGAGTATTTCTATTACGATCAGCTCGGCAGCCATTATAGCGATCAGCCGGATGATCCGCGCCTATGGACGATCCCGCGCTTCGTGGATGAAGTTGAGCAAGTGCGCATCGCGCTGGGCCTCGATAGCAGCAATTTCTATCTGATGGGCAATTCCTGGGGCGGCATTCTGGCCATGGAATATGCCTTGAAATACCAGAAAAACCTCAAAGCCCTGCTGATCTGCAACATGATGGCCAGCGCGCCCGCTTACGGCGATTATGCGCAAAACGTGCTGGCCAAGGGCGTTGAGCCAAAAGCCTTGGCGGAGATTCGCGCGCTGGAGGCTGCGGGGCGCACGAATGAGCCGCGCTTTGAAGAGCTGGTATTCGCCAATTATTATGTGGACCACGTGCTGCGCCGCCCACTCGCGCAATGGCCGGAGCCGGTTACCCGCTCTTTCGCGCATCTCAACAAGAAGATTTATGTGATGATGCAGGGGCCGAGCGAGTTCGGCATTTCTGGCACGCTGGAGAAATGGGATCGCACCAGGGATTTGCACCTGATCACTGTGCCGACACTGGTCACGGTGGCGCGCTATGACACCATGGATCCCACCCATATGCGGTGGATGGCCAAGGAAATCCCGCACGCACGCGCCTTGGAATTGCCCGAGGGCAGCCATCTGGCCATTTATGATGATCAGCAGCGCTTTTTCGCAGGCGTGATCAGCTTTATCGCCGATGTCAATGAGGGCCGCTTCCCAGCCTCGCCAAAGAAGTAACCACCATGGGATTGCCTTCCGATCTCCTCGATCGCATCAGCAAGGGCCGCGCGGATTTGGTGTTTGATCTGCTTGCGCTTGGTGGGATTGGCGCAGTGTGTTGACGCAAGGTGCAGTCACGGCGCTGCAATGGTTCGTTTATCACCACGATCTCACGGTCCTCAAGGCGGTGTTGGCGGCTGGCGGCGGCTGGCGGCGATTTAGAGAGCCTCGATCTCAACCGGGTTTTAGAGCATTTTTAAAGAAATCGAAGTCGATTTCTTTTTCGAAAAATGCTCTGATTCAATAAGTTAGAGCGCATTAGGACGGAAAACCGCAACTCCACTTTTCCTGTATGCGCTCTAGCCCATGCCGCGTTATTCGGGCGCTGGAAGATTGTCGATTTTCTTCTGTTGCGCGGTGCCAATCCCCGCCATGCCGATCCCATTACAGGCGAAACCGCTTTGCACGGCGCGTTGTGCAAGGCCAGCCGGCCAGCCTATATTTTTGTGATCCGCCGCCTCCTTGAGGCGGGCGCCGATCCCAATGGCGCCACCATCCCGCACCAACCCACCGAAGCATTCATGCGCGACATGCGCACCAAAGACGAAGCTCCCCTGCACCGCGCCGCCGCCTATGGCGATGCCGAAATCATCCAGCTCTTGTTGAATCACGGAGCAAATAGGGCTGCGCGCGATGCGCTGGGGGATTCCCTGCTCAGCTGGGCCAGCGCCCATTTACGGCCCGGCCCGGTCTTGCGGCTGCTTGCGTTCGGACCGCACCAAGTGAGTGAGGCGGGTGCCGCCCAACTCGCCAGTGATCACGGCTGCGGCTGGGGTTATGGCATGGAGCGCAAACAGCTGGGCGCATATTTGCCGGAATAGGGCCCCACCGCCCCGCGCCTCAGCCGATGATCACCTTGCCCGAGCCGATGGCGCTCTGCTCCACCTTGCCGGTCACTTTTTTCACGCGGACATCGCCCGAGCCGACGATATTGGCCTCAACGCTGGCCGCCTCGCCCTCAAAGACGATATCGCCAGATCCGGCCACATTGGCCTCGATCGCGCCGGCCAGGCCGCCGCGCACGGTCAAATCACCTGATCCGGCCAGGCTGAAATCCAGATCACCGGAGGCAGAGGCCGCGATCAA
Source organism: Hyphomonadaceae bacterium (assembly GCA_021731965.1). GTDB lineage: Bacteria > Pseudomonadota > Alphaproteobacteria > Caulobacterales > Aquidulcibacteraceae. Next base: position 5,424 of record JAKFWI010000126.1, read on the forward strand.
ATCGCCCGAGCCGGCCAAATCCGCGGACAAGGGCCCGCCGATCACACCGACTTCAATCGTGCCCGAACCGGCCAAATCGAGATCGGCCTTGCCGGTGACATTGCCAGTCTTCACGGAGCCTGAGCCCGAAAGCTGCGCCTCCAAGGGGCCGCCGATATCGCCCAGCACGATATCACTGGAGCCGGCCGAATCCACTTTGGCCTCACCGGCCGTTTGGGCGATGATATCGCCAGCGCCCGATGTGTCGATGTGCAGTGCGCCGGCCACCGGGCCGATGGCTTGAGCGACGCAGCTGGAAAAGCTCAAATCCGCGCTGCGCGAGGGGCCGATATCCGATAGCACGGCCCAGCCCGCCGCCAGCTTGACATCCATCGGCACGCGGGCGGTGATCACGGGCAATTGCGACTGCGCCACCCGCTTCCCGTGTGACAACAACACGAAGGGCGCGCCGTTTTCCACGCCGCATGCGCGCGTGCGTGTATTGAGGCCGCCATCCAGCACCAATTCCGCGCCCGCTACGCCCACTGAGATCGCCGGAAGCGATTCGCCGCCCGTAACGGTGACGGAGATATCAGCGCGCTCTTCGGGGATAACGTGCAAAACCGCCGCCGCATTACGCACGATCAAAGAATTTGCCGTGTAGGCCTCGGCAGTGCCGCGCGCGATCGGCTTGGCATTGGCCACATCGGGGCCGATGTAAAAGCCCTCATTGCCCCCATGGAAGCTGAAATGCGAACCAGGGCCGCCCCACTGAAAGATGGAGCCCAGCGCAAACACCCCCGCCACCACGATGGCCGCCGCGACCGCGAACTTTTCCATACGCATCTCCTGCACTCCTCTTAGCTTATCTGAAGCAAAGATGCAGAGCAAAGCCGCTTTGGATGCACCGCCATGAGCGGGGCGGCTTGACCGCACGCGCCGGCCAGGCAAGGTCAGGCGTGCTGACCGGAGCCCGCTTATGCCGACCATGAATTACCTCACCACCTGCCAGTTCGATTTCGGGGCGATTAAGGGCCTTGGCCCGGCATTGCGGCGCTTGGGGGTCAAGCGGCCTTTGCTGGTCAGCGATGCGGGGCTGAAAGCGGCCGGCTTGATCGAGCGGGTCATCGCGGAAATCCCCGACGGGCCGGCCGCCGTGTTCGATACCGCGCCGATCAACCCCTCCGAGGCGGCGTGCCGCGCCGCCAGCGATGCCTACCGCGCGGGCGAATGCGATGGCCTTATTGCTTTGGGCGGGGGCTCGCCCATCGATCTTGCCAAAGGCGCTGGGCTGGCGGTCAGCCATGAAGGGCCGCTGGCGCGCTATGGTGCCAGCCAGCGCGGCTCCCGGCATATCGGGCCCATCCCAACCCTCATCGCCATCCCCACCACCGCCGGGACGGGCAGCGAGGTCAGCGTCGGGGCCATGGTCATTTTGGATGACGGGCGCAAAGAAACCATCATTTCCCCGCATCTGATCCCCAGTTTGGCGATCTGCGATCCAGAATTGACGCTGGGCTTGCCAGCCGGGCTGACCGCCGCCACCGGCATGGATGCGCTCACGCATTGCGTGGAAGCGGTGCTCTCCACCATGGTCCACCCGCCGGCTGAAGCCATCGGCTTGGACGGCGTGGAGCGGCTGTTCGCCCGCGGCTGGCTGGAGCGCGCCGTGGCAGATGGCAGCGATCGCGAGGCGCGCTGGCAGGTGATGATGGCCAGTTTCCAAGGGGCGCTGGCCTTCGTCAAAGGCCTGGGGGCGGTGCATGGCCTTTCCCATGGCTTAGGGCGGCTCGCGGATTTGAAGCTGCATCACGGCACGCTGAACGCGATCCTGCTGCCGCATTCCTTGGCCATGCTCGCTGGGCACGCGGAGGAAAAACTGGCGCGCCTGCGCAAAGCCATGGAAATCCCCGCCGGCGCCGATGTGGCCGAGGCCATCGCCCAGCTCAATGCCCGCATCAAGATTCCCCCCAATCTTGGCGCGATCGGGGTACGCACGGAGCATTTGGCACTCGCCCTCGATTATGCGGTTTCCGATCTCGCCACCAATTCCAACGCCCGCAAATTCGGGCCGGCGGAATATGAGGAATTGTTCAAGCGCGCGCTGTGATCGCGGCGCGGATTGTTGGCTTCATGTCCGCGATAACAGCCTGGTTGCCCCGCGGCGCAATCCTTTTAAGTGAGGCTCACTTTCAATCTATTCCTTTTTTGACAAGATGAAGCTGTCCCCATCGTCAACAGGGAATAGACAACCCAGCATGTTCAGGAGCTTTCCCGAAATCCTGGTCGATGTCGCCAAGCTGCGGGATTATTGTTTGAACGATGCCCACCCTCGTGGACGCCACAAGGCCCGCGTCTTCAAATCCCGCCTCGGCCTCACGGCGGAAGATTCTGAAACTCTGCGCAAG
>JAKFWI010000164.1 GCA_021731965.1 Hyphomonadaceae bacterium
CCCCTGCCTGGCGCGTCATCGGGGCGGGTGGGGCGATCGCGATCGCCTGGCGTGTCGCGCCGGGCCAGATCAAAGCTCAAGCCGTTTTGGGCGAGCTGTAGCCCCGCTTGGTTGAGCGCGCGCTCTAGATCGCGTGCGCCGCGCGCCAAATCCGCCAGCGTTTGCGGGTTATCGGCGGTCAGCGTGGCGGTGACGCTGTTATCCTTGGCGATATCGAGGCGCACATCGATCCGGCCAAGCTCGATCGGATCGAGGCGCAGCTCGAAAGAGCGCGCGCCATCTTTGGCCTGGTGGACGAGTTCGCGTGCGATGCTCGCAACGTGCGGCACGGGGCGCGCGGCCTGCGCGCTGGGGGCCACACTCGGGGCCGTTGCCTGGCCGGAGCCCTGCGCGGCAGTGGGGGTGAGCAAGGAGGCATGGGTTTCGGCGCTGGCCGCTGCGTCGAGCGCCTGCGGGCCGGCCTCGCTTGCGCCGCCGCCTGGGCCGCTTTGCTGCGCCTTGGCGATCAGCTGGCTGAAATCCACCACGGCGAGCGGGGAGGCATTGGCCGTAGCGGCGGGCTTTTGGGCCTCTGCGCCCGGTTGCGCCGCGTTCGCGTCGAATGCTGCAAGCGCCGCCGCCGCGTCCAGGCTTTTGCTGATGCCTTCCTGCTTTGACGGCGCGGGCGGTGGCGCGGCCCCGTCGCCCAGCAGAGCCAGCAGCACCGGTGTCAGCGCGGGGGCAGGCGCGACCAGCGCCGCCAACGGGCCTGGCACTGGTAAAGGCGTGGTAGAATCGGAGGGTTGCAAGACGGCCGGATCGATCGCTGCGTCGCCTGGATCGGTGGGCTGCGGCACCTCGGTCAGCAGCGTGGGGATCGGCTTAAGGGACACCGGCTCGACGGGCTCGCCCGCGGGGGCAGTCGGCACGCCGTCTTGCTCTGGCGCGTTGGTAGTGCTGCGGCGCCCCGCCGCATTCGGGGACGGGCTGCTTCTTTGCTCGGTTTCGTCGGATGCGGGCTCGCGGGCGGCCTGCTTCGTCTCGGTTTGCGCGCTGCGCTCTGGCCGCTCAGCGCGCTCTGGCCGCTCTGCGCGTTCTGGCCGCTCAGCGCGCTCTGGCCGCTCAGCGCGTTCTGGCCGCTCAGCGCGCTCTGGCCGCTCAGCACGTTGGGCTGATGCATTAGCGCTGCGCAGCTCTGAGGCGGGCGTTTCGCGCGGCTTGGCGAGCAAATCGCGGAAGGCAAAGTCCTGCCGTTCATTGGCGCGCGCGGTGCGCGGACTTGCGGGATCCACGCCGCCATTGCCAAGTGTGGGGGAAAGAGGCGCGCTGAATGCCGGCACCGGGTGCTCCATACTGTCGAACAGCGCGCAGCAAGGGCCGGGCCAACAGGGTTAATCCTTGCCAGGCATACGAATTTCGCCTGCCCTCGGCGGCGCGCGCCCGGTAGTTTTCGCAGGGTGCCCGGCAGCTTCTGCCCACATCGCTGCCCTCGGTGCGCTTGGCGCACGCCTTGCGATGCATGTGACGCCGCGCGCGCCCAACGCGCCTGGCAAGCGAGGACGAGCTTCGTGAAAAACCAAGGCGTTCAAGAAAAAACTGCGATAACCGCCGCCCGCATGCGCCGCGCTCTGGCTAGGCAAATTTGTGCCGGTGCCAGGAGCTTTTTGCCGGGGTATGCGCCATGAGCCTGCTTACCGCTCTCGGCGCGAGTGTCTCTGCGCTCAACGCCTCGCAGCTGGGCATCGCGGTTACGTCGCGCAATATTGCCAATGTCAGTACGCCCAGTTACGCCCGCGCGCGCCTAGATCAAAGCGCGGTGAACCTGCCGGGCGGTGATCTGGCGGGGGTGCGCGTCGATGGGGTGCGCCGGGCAGCCGATCGCTTTCTAGCGGCGGCGCAGCTCGCCGCGCAGGCAGCCAGCGGGGCGGCGGGGGCGCGCAGCGATCTGCTCAGCCAGGCGCAGCAAACCTTTGGCGATCCCAACCAGGCTGGATCTGTGTTTGGCCGCGTCGAAGCTGCTTTCGGTGCCTTTACCTCTTTGCAGACCAATCCCTCTTCCTCGGTGCTGCGGGCGCAGACCATTAGCAGCGTGCAGGCTGCCCTTGACGGCTTTCGCCGCACTTCCAGCGATCTCGATCAGGTGCGCATCCAGGCCGATGATCGCATTCGCGAGCAGGTGGACGGCGTCAACGATTTGCTGCGGCGTATCGTGCAGGCCAATGACGATGTGGTCTCGGCGCGCAGCGGCGGCGGCGATGCCACGCCGGCCGAAAACGGCCGCTCTGCTCTGCTCGATGAATTGGGCGCGCGACTGGATATCCGCATTACCGAAACCCAATCGGGTGCCGTGGAAGTGCGCACCGTGGCGGGCGGCTTTCTGGCTGGCCAGCGCGCGGCCGTAATCCGGGCGGCTTCCGAAACGGGGCCCAGTGCCGGCGCGACCCAGCTGGAGATCGTTGGCCCCGATGGCAGCGCCAGTGCCTTTGATCCGCTGGTGCGCGGGGGCGCGCTTGGTGGCCTCTTGCAGGCGCGCAATCAGGATTTGCCGGCCTTGATCGATGGCTTGGCGGGCCTGGCCGGGACATTCGCCGAAACTCTCAATGCTGCGCACAATGCCGGCTCCTCGGTGCCGGCACCCAATCAATTGAACGGGCGCGTAACCGGCCTGGTGGCCGGCGATCCCGCCGGGTTTTCCGGCACGCTCAGGCTGGCCACTATTGGCGCGGGCAATGGCGTGGCGGCCAGCGTCGACATCCCATTGGCCGGGCTCAGTGTGCAGGGTGTGGTCGATGCCATCAATGGCTCGGGCGGTGGCATCACCGCCGCCTTCAGCAATGGCCGGCTTACGCTCACCGCCCCAACGGGGCAGGGTGTGGCCATTGGCGATGGCAGTCCGGCGGCCCTCAAGGGTGGCCGCGGCTTTAGCGAAACCTTCGGACTGAATGATCTGATTGCGCGGCCCACGCCGATTTCCTTTGACGCCGGTTTTGCTGGCAGCGAAGCGGCGGCGCTGACGGGCAGCCTGACCTTCAAGGTCGTGGACGGTGCCGGGCGCCTGCAAAACCGCAGCGTGGATTTCACGACCCTGGCGCCGGGCGCAACCTTGGCGGATGCCACCGCCGCCATCGGCACGGCTTTGGCCCCGTTTGGTGCCGCCAGCCTGGTCAATGGGCGGCTAGAAATCACCCCGGCGGCCGGCGCGCAGATCACGGTGACCACCGACACCAGCGCGCGCGGCGGCCTGACGCTTTCGGCGCTGTTTGGCCTATCGGGCGCGGCGCGCGCGGGGCGCGCCTTCGAGCTCGATGTGCGAGCGGATCTGCGTGCCAATCCCGATGGGCTCGCGCTTGCGCGGCCCGATCTTTCGGCGGGTGCGGTGCTGGAGCGCGGCGATACCCGCGGCGTGCAGGCGCTGGCCAATGCCCGCAACACGGTGCGCGCCATCCCGGCCACGCTGCTTTCGGGGGCGCAAAGCGCCAGCGTGGCAACTCTGGCTTCGCGGCTTGGCTCTGAGATCGGCCGGCGCGCCGACCAGGCGCAAAGCGATAGCGATTTCAATACTTCTTTGGTCAATGCCGCGACGGAGCGCCGGGCCAATGCCGAGGGTGTCAATCTCGATAGCGAATTGCTGCAATTGACTCAATACCAGCAGGCTTATTCCGCCGCGGCGCGGGTGGTGCAGGCGGTCAGTGATCTATTCGACGTGTTGTTCAGCATTAGGTAAGCGCGATGACCATTTCCACGTTTTTTTCGGCTGAGCGCAGCCGCATCGATATTGGCTCCATCCAGGCGCGCTTGAGCGGTTTGCAGCGCCAGGTCGCCTCTGGGTACAAGGCCGATACCCTCTCAGGCTATGGCGAGGCATCGGGACGGCTGCTTTCGGTGCGCGGGATTTTGGCCAATAGCGAGCAACGCGCGCTGGCAGCGCGCACCATCGAGCCGCGCTTGGCGGTGCAAGCAGGGGCGCTGCGCCAGAATGAGGATGCCATCGCGGGCCTACGCCAATCCGTGCTCGATGCTGTGATCAATCGCAATGGTGCGGCGCTCGGCACCATTGCCGAAAGCCGTTTCCAGCAAGCACGCACCGCACTTTCCCAGCAATATGACGGGGTGTTCGTGTTCGCGGGGGAACGGGTGGATGGTGCCCCGGTGACGGTCAACACGCTTGATGAATTGGCGGCGAGGGGCGATCCGAGCGGGGCCATCGTCAATGGCGAGCGCCCGCAAACCTTTGACTTGGGGGATGGCCTGGCCATCAATCTGGCCCCTTTGGCTTCGGAGATTAGCAGCGGTTTTTTTGCGGCGGTGGGCGCGCTCAAGCAATATATCGACCAGCAAGGCGGCCTGAGTGCCAGCCTCAGCGATGCCCAGATCGAGACCTTGCAAGGCTTTCTGCCGCTCCTGGATCAGGCCCGGGCCAGCGCCGGCGATGCTGAGGGCCGCAATGGGCTGCTGCAGCAGCGCGTGGAAGCCGTGCGCATCCAGGAGGAGGAGCGCGTCACGCTGTTCACAGGAACACTGGGGCGGATCGCGGATGCGGATCTGGCCGATGTTTCGGCGCGGATCGGGGTGGCGCGCTCGCAATTTGAAGCGGTGGCGACGCTGTTTTCAGAATTGCGCAGTCTTTCGCTGCTGAGCTTCCTGCGCTAAGCAGCGCGGATGCATTTTCTGCCCACGAACTTGCCCGATGCCTGGCTGATCGAGCCGGAAAAGCGCGCCGATGCGCGGGGCTTTTTCGCGCGCAGTTTTTGCACTCAGGAATTTTCCGCCCACGGCTTGGAAACCGTTTATCCGCAGCAAAATGTTTCGCAATCGGCGCAGCGTGGAACCTTGCGGGGCATGCATTTTCAGCGCGCGCCGGATGCGGAGGTCAAGCTCGTGCGCTGCACACGCGGGGCCATCTATGATGTCATTGTGGATTTGCGCCCCACTTCGCCCTGCTTCATGCAATGGCAGGCCTTTGAGCTGACGCAGGATAACCACACCACGCTCTATATCCCCAAGGGCTTTGCCCACGGCTTCCAGGCGCTGACGGATCATGTCGAGGTGTTTTACATGGTTTCCATGCCTTACGCCCCGCATGCGGAGGCGGGGGTGCGCTGGAATGATCGGGCGCTGGGACTGTCATGGCCGCTGCCCCCCAGCGTGATGTCCGAGCGCGACCAGAACTGGCCAGATTTTACTCGCTAGAGTATCCGTGTTGATCAAGCGTGTTTTGGGTTCCAGGTCGCGCCCTTTTTGAGGAGGGCGTTTGCTGTTTTTCGCTGTGCGGCGTAGGCATGCTGGACAGGAAAACAGGAGACGCCCCCAGGCTCAAGCACGGGGCGCGCGCGGGGAGATGGCTGATGGACAAGAATGCGCTGCAATGGACGGTGTTTGCCGGGCTGACCCTGCTGATGGCGCTGGCCACCGCGTGGCAATCGCGCCGTATGGGCGCGCGCCTCGAAAACACCAATAAGGAATATTTCCTGGCGGGCGGCACGCTGACATGGCCCTTCGTGGCCGGTTCTATTACCCTGACCAATCTCTCGACCGATCAATTGGTTGGCATGAATGGCAACCAGATGTTCCTGCTGGCCTGGTGGGAGCTGTCGGCCATTGCCGGGCTGTTGATGCTCGCCTTTGTTTTCTTGCCGATTTATTATCGGAACAATTGCACTACCACTACGGAATTGCTCGAGCGGAAATACCATTCCAAATATTTGCGGGCCACCGTATCGGTGCTGTTTCTGTTGGGCAATGTGCTGATTTATCTGCCCATCATGCTCTATACGGGCTCGCTGTTTCTGATCACATTGTTTGCGACGGGTGTGCCTTTGCTGCTGATCGCCGCGGCTTTGGCAATTATCGGCGCGGCCTACACCATTTTTGGCGGCCTGCGGGCGGTGGCAGTCTATGATACCATTTCCGGCTTTGGCGTGCTGGGCATGAGCATGCTGGTCGTGGTTTTGGCGCTGCGCGCCATTGGCTTTGATTTCTCGGACATCCCCGCGGAGCGGCTGACCATGCTGGGCGGCGCGGCCTCGCCAATCCCCTGGCCGACCTTGTTGACCGGCATGATCTTCATCCAGATGTTTTATTGGAGCACCAACCAGACCATCACCCAGCGGGCCATGGCTTCGCCCAATTTGCGCGAGGGGCAAAAGGGCGTGTTGGCGGCGGCGGCCATCCGCTTTTTGATCGTGCCGGCCATTGTCGTGGTGCCGGGTGTCGTGGGCTTCAAACTGTTTGGCGATGTCGGTGACGCCACTTATGGGCGCGTGGTCGCGGAAGTCATGCCGCCTTGGCTCTCGGGCGCGTTTGCGGCCTTCATGGCGGCGGCGGTGTTGACCAGCTATACCTCGGTGCTGAATTCTTCCGTCACGCTTTATGTGTGTGATCTGCACGAGAGTTTTTTGGAATCGCAGCCCAATATCAAGCGGCTCAACTGGATCATCTCACTGGCGTTCATGGTGATTTCGATCGCTTTGGTGCCGATTTATTCAGGTGCGGATTCCATCATCAATCTGGTGCAGCAGCTCAATGGTCTGCTATCCATGCCCATCCTTTCGGCCTTTATCGTTGGGCTGGTGTTTCGTAATGTGGATGCTCGCGCGGCCATCGGGGCGGTGCTGTTCGGGACGGGCCTCTATGCCTTGTTCACCTTTTACTGGCAGCCGCTGCATCCGATCGGCTCGCCGCTTTATTTGCACTATATCCACTTCATGCTGATCACGCTGATTTCCTGCGTCGCCTTTGCGCTGGGCGTGAACGCCTTGATCTTTGGGAAGCGCGCCAGCTTGATTTTCCAGCAGCCGAAAACCCCTCTCGTGGCCAAGGAGGCATCCCTATAGCCATGCGCGCTCTTCGAAGGCGATCTCGAGACGCAGGCTTTGGCTTTGCCCCGGGGCCAAACGCATCGTGCCGCTTGTTTCGGCTGGGCGATTGAAGGCGTCGGGCATGGCGCTTTGCGGCTCGACGCAGAAATAATCCGCCCCCTTGGGGGTGTAGATTTGCAAAAAGCCGGGATTGGGCGCGGCGCGCAGCGTCAAGGCATGGCTGGGCCAATAGAGGCGCGCATTGCCGTCCCAGCCGGTGAAGCAATGATCGAGATCCAATGCGCCGACGCTGACGCCCCCGCACAGCTGCTCGACCGCGGGGATGGCGTGCACGGACGTGGGAATGCCCTCGGGCGAGGCGATCCAGGCACTTTGCGTCTGCGCCGCGATGGTCGCGCCGGCGGCTGGGAAATACGGATGGAAACCCAGCGCCGCCGGCATGGCCTGATCGGGGCCGGCGGAAAGCATCATGTCCACGCGCAACGCGCGCGGTGACATGGTGAAGCGGCGCGTCAGCCGACAGGCAAAGGGCCAGGCCTGCGTGGGCATAATCTCCACCGCCAACAGAGCCGCGTCGGGCTGCGTCTCCATCACCTGCCAGGGCTGCTGCCAGGCGATTCCGTGGAGGGCCTCGCCGCTGCCTGCCTTGGCCGGTGCCAGGGTGATGCGCTGGCCATGCCAGGAAAAACTATTGCCCGCCACGCGGTTGACGAAGGGGGCCATGGGAAATTCCGCCAGCCCCAGGGGATCGCCATCAGCCAGATTCTTGGCGCTGGCTGGGCGCAGCGCCTCGATGCCGCCAAAGCGCAAAGCCGCGATCCCGCCGCCAATCTCTGGGGCGATGAGGAGTTCGGCAT
>JAKFWI010000069.1 GCA_021731965.1 Hyphomonadaceae bacterium
GGACCGCGTGCGGCGCTAGATCGCCGGTTTCGGACGGTCACGCGTGTGCGTCGGGATCGGATTCTGTCTCTTCAGAAATGTCGGTTGGGCTTACGAAATCGATGTTCTAGCCGCCAGGGCCACCCCCGATAATGACGAGATCGAAAGCGTCTTGGCTCATATACGCGGCTCCTGGGCTGGCTTGGCGCGCACCCTACAGCCGCACCTGCCCGGGTCAACCGAAGTCCGGCCTGAGGCCGTTTCTCAAGATAAACTTTACGCTACGGATCGGAACGGGAAAGGCCTGAGAGCCATTTTCCGGTTCGGACCGGCAACGGGCAGGAAATCGCTGAGGGCGGTCATCGGGCTCGCCGCTGCACACGCGCTCCATAAGCTCTCTTCACCCTTTTTCGAACGAGAAGGCCTTGATAGTAAGGCGTATATGCCTTACCATGGGCATATGAACACGCTCACTGTCACCGCAAAAGGCCAAGTTACGCTTCGCAAGGATGTCTTGGCGCACCTCGGCGTGGGCCCTGGTGATCAAATTGACGTCACGAAACTTGCCGATGGAAGGATTGAGGTCCGGGCCGCGTCAAGGGGCGATATTTCAGCGCTGTTCGGCATGCTCGCAATAGCGGGGCGGCCACCCTTGTCCATCGATGAAATGAATGAGATTGTAAAACAAGGGTGGTCGGGCAAAATCGAAAAGAAGAAATGAGGATCACCGCCGATACAAATGTGCTCGTCCGCGCGATTGTGGCCGATGAGCCCAAGCAGGCGCGCGCTGCGCAATCAGCGCTTTCGAAGGCGGATCTCATTGCAATCACGCCGGCGACATTGTGCGAGCTCGTCTGGGTCCTGTCGCGCGGATACCGGATCGCGCTTACAGACATTGCTCTATCAATTCGGCGGCTGATCTCCAGCGCCAATGTCGTGGTCAATCGGCCGGCTGTGGAAGCAGGGCTGGCAATGCTCGATCTAGGCGGTGACTTCGCCGATGGCATCATGGCATTTGAGGGGGCCAGCCTGGGCGGCACGACATTTGCGACCTTCGACAAGGATGCAGCCAAGCAACTAAAAAAGTTGGGGTGCGACAGCTTGCTGCTCACGTAGCGCGTGCCAAGCCCGCTCCAAGCCGGATAAAGATGTTGCCGCAAAAGCGATTGCGGGCGCCAAGCACGCCGAATGAGCCGGCATGCCTTCGTGGGGAACTTGCGTTTTCCGGTTTTCACGGCAGAATGCACGTGGACGGGGGCGGGGAATGACCGAAACATCACCTTCAAGACCGCGGCGGCGCTTCGTGGGCTTCCTGGTTGGCTTCGCGATCTCGCTGGCCATTGGCAAGCTGATCGAGACTGTCACAAACAAGAATTCATTGCAGGGACTATATGACGCGCAAAGCGCCTGGCTCGAAGCCGTCAAGAACATGTCTCCCTTCCGGCTTGGGGAAGTTTTTCTGACTGAATTGGGGAGACCGGAAGGAGGCTGGCACTACCTCAAGCCTATCGCCGCCCTCTGGAGCAGCGGGGAGAGTTTTTTTGAGGCGAGTGGCCTTGCGGGTCTGCTGCAGATCGGTATGGGCGTCCTTGCGTTCGTCGTCACGAATCTCAGTCTCAGCAAGGGCAAGGCGATGTGGATGGGTAAGCCCGGAGGCGACGGCCGCTTCCAAGCCAATGTGGTGGTCGCACCGTTTGCGGTGATCGCCGCCTCCAGCATTCTGGCCCTCGTCCTCCAAGCCGGCATGTATGGCGCGCTCACAGTTTTTCACTGGGTCACCGGGCTGGCCGCCATGGCGGCAGGAGCCTCCGGCGTCGTCGGCTTTTGCTGGTACTGCTTGAGCAAGTTGAGCGAGCGCGGCGCTGAACATGCGCTGACACCGAAAGTCTAGCAGCCTGTCGGGTTGGTATCATTTTGGGGTTTGCGGGGGTCTGCTCAGCGCGTCTTTGGGTTATGCAGCCTGCAACCGGGCAATGCGGCGGCAATTGTAGGCGAAGCTGACGAGGGTCCAATCGGCTTTGACCTTTTCAAGGCCACACAGCGTGAAGTTTCGAAAGCCCATCGTACTTTTGATGATGCCGAAGACCGGCTCGACCAATTGTTTTCTGAGCATGTATTTGGCCTTGGCATCATCTGTGCCCAGCCTCGCTTTCATCTCGATGCGCCCAGGTTCTGTGAGCCTCCGATGCGGCTTCTGCTTTGGCGTCGATGTCGATGCCGGCTTCGGGCCGATCCGGCCGATAAGCTCGCCAAGGCCGCTCACGGCCGGCTATCGCAAGCCTTGCCCTTTCCAGCATAGCCAAGCTGCTGCAGGCACCATGCGTGCCTAGTGTGGCGATTCAGAAATTCGCCCCATAATTATGGCAGGCTCCGAGCGAATTTCTGAATCACAAGCCACACTAGAACTCCATAATTCTAGTGTCCTTTTTGAACCAGAAGTTCGCTCAGTGCTTGATCCAATTATAGGGCGAACTTCTGGTTCAGGACACTAGCGCTCGTCTTGATAGATCGCGATCTCCGGGCCGGATTTGGCCGATGCGCGGGCGCGGTACATGCCCGGTGTGTTGAAGCTCCAGATGCCATCGCCCGCAGCGCCCATAACGATGACACCGCCGTCCCCGCCAAGCGCCACCAAATCCTTTTGCACGATCCAATCGGCGGCGCGCTGCGGGCCCTCCTTTTTCAGCTCGATGCGGGCGCAAATGCTTTTGGCCACCGCTGCGCGGATGAAAAACTCCCCCGAGCCCGTCGCCGAAACCGCGCAGACGCCGTTCTGCGCATACGTGCCGGCCCCGATCACCGGGCTGTCCCCCACCCGGCCCCAACGCTTGCCGGTGGTGCCGCCCGTCGAGGTGCCGGCGGCCAGATCCCCGTGCGTATCGCGCGCCACCACGCCCACCGTGCCGAATTTACGCTCGACATCCAAAAGTTGGGTGTGCTGCTCAGCCGGCGCACCAGCCGGGCGCGGCGGGATGGGCGCGCCCTGCGCGGTCAATTCCTTGACCAAGCCTGCCCAGCGCCGCTCCGTGAAGAAGAATGCCGGATCGACAATTTCCAACCCTTGCTGCGCCGCGAAAGCCTCGGCGCCGGTGCCAGTCATCATCACGTGCGGCGAATGTTGCATCACCGCCAGCGCGGCGCTGATCGGGTGGCGCACGGTGGTCAGACCCGCAACTGCACCTGCGGCGCGCGTGCGCCCATCCATGATCGAGGCATCCAGCTCGTTGCGACCGTCGGCCGTGAAAACCGCGCCGCGCCCCGCATTGAATTGCGGATCGTCTTCCAGCATGCGGATGACCAACTCGACCACCTCCAGCGAGGTCTTGCCGTTGGCCAGGCCCTGCGCCCCTGCTTGTAGCGCTTGCGCCAACGAGGCCCGCAATGATGCCTCGGTCTGGGCGTCCAGGTTGCCGCGCTCGATCACGCCGGCCCCGCCATGGATCGTGATGGCCCATTCGGGCGCGCGCGCCTGCGCGCCGCTTGCGCTCAAAACCCACACTGCCAAGGCTGCGCTTAGCCATCCCGCCCGAATTTTCATGCGATCGCTCCCTCAAATGGCGCGGTTTTGAATGCCGCTTTACTCTGGCCGCTCAGCTGGCTGCAGCGCAAACGACGTCCTCACCCTTATGCTCTGTGCGGATCAGCGCCACCGCTTCTTGGTACAAAGGCGGGCTCAACAAGGCCTGCAACTCACACAGATTAAACTGCCCGACAGAGAAAAACGAGATGTTGCGGCGCGCCACCGTCACGGCCTCCCGGTTGGCCCCAACATTTGTAAGATGCTGGGAAGCCACGGCCCGAACCAGCTCATTCCAGGGAAACAGGCCCGTGCGCTCGATCCGTTGGGCGTTGTCGAAGGCCGCTGCGAAGTCTTTATCGCGCAGGTACGCAAAGCTGATGTTTTCGCCGCTGCCGCTCAATTCATTTTGTGTCTGGCGCAGGCGCCGGCGCATGTCGATGGCTTGATCAAGGCAGGCAACCGCCAATTGCATCCGCGCCGAGCCCTTGGCACCAGCCGTCAGCGGGCAGGCCTGCTGCGCGACTTGGGTGGCGAATGTGATTTCGGCTCCGTCTGACGGCTGCGCGAAGGCGGCGATCATACTGGTGCCCAGCCCGTGGAAGGCGTTCATGGCCAGCGTGCGCGCGGCGAAATCCTCCCCTGGCGCGCCGCTTTGCTGCAGCGCCTGGGCGTAATCGCGCAGCGCTTCTTGCGTGCGGCCAAGCTTGCGCGCGCATTGCGCCCGCCAATAGAGCGGCTGCGGCCCCAGCGGAGTGCCGGCAGCGCTGGCTGCCGCTGCCGCGAACACCGCCTCGCAATCGGCCCGGGCGAAATTGGAGCGCGGGGAACTGGCATCGATGAACCGCACCCACGCGCTTCCCGCCTGCGCCAGCGGCATCAGCGCGCCATCCTCGGCTGCCAGGCCAAAATCCTCCTGCACCCGCGCCAACACCGGCGGCAGCTCTTTGGCCTCGCGCGCGATCGCGTCCCCGGACCGCGCCCATTGCAGCAGCCCCGCGCCGCCGCGCAGCAAAGCCCGAGCGGCCGGTGCATCAGCCGCGTCATGCTCCGCCTCGGTTTCGATCAGGCGTTCCTGCGCCAAGGAAACTCCGCCTTCATTGATGTAACGGCGGACCGCCTCCAGTGCCGCGGCCAGGCTGGCACCATCGCCTCCTGCTTTTGCAGCCGTCCCGCCCAGGCGGCGGATTTCCTCGTGCACGCGGCGGATGCGCGCTTCTTGGGCCGCCACCCGGTTATTTTGCTGATCGAGTTGGCGGCGCGTCTCGAAAGCCTGCGCTTGCAGCTGGCGCGCCGTGGCGTTCAAATCGCGCGAGACATCGAAATAGTAAAAACCCAAAGCCGCCGACATGCCCACCAGCAGCAGCAAAGTGGCCAGCCCCGAAAACAGGATGAGCCGAAAGCCGCGCTGCTCCCGCTCGACCAGGGCGATCAGATCGCTTTCACCGTCACTCGACATGCTTTTTCCCCACGCGGCCCCGGCCCTTCACGTCACCGCAGCGGTCACGATATCCAGCCAGACTCGCCGCTTTTTCTTATCTGTACACTGCAATTGCTCGACGAAGCTGACAAACAAACGGTGGCGCCCCGCGCGGGCCGCATAGAGCGTCCGCTCGATCGAATTGATGCAGTTTTGCGTGGACCACCAGGCGCTAAAAAACCCGACCACCGCCGCCGAAAGCGCCGTAAGCAATTGCGCATACATCGGCACCTGGCCAATCCCCACGGACCCATCGGATTGGGTCAAGTACAGCACCACAATGCCCAAGGCCAGGACAAGAGACACCAAGGAAAAGACGAACATTCCAAAGCAGACGGCCCGCTTTTGGCAATGGCTGCGCCGCTCATTCTCTAGGATGGCCGCCAGCGTCTGAACATCATCCACATCCATAGCCGGCTTTCTTCACCCTAGCGCATTTTCAACAAAAAGCCTGCCCCGGACTTGATCCGGGGTGTAGTCGCGGTTTTGTGCCGGAAAATGCACGAATTCAATAATCCAGAGCATAGCAGCCGCTCGCGTGCGATCAAGCAGGCCCTGGCGATCTGAGGTCGACCCTCTCTGAGATGGCCAACGCGTCAGCCCCCTCGCAGCCGAGACCGCGGACTTTGCTCTCGCGCTTCGAATGGGCAAGCAGCCGTTGAACCGCACCCTAGCCAGGACGATCCTCGCATGTTGACGCATCGAGAATTGCAGCCGCCGCAGTGCAACAGCTTACGTCAAGCCAAGTGCCGATTCCAGCACGGTGTCGCGGCCCGCGGCGATGTCGTCCGCGCTGCGCGCCACGAAAACGTCGGGTTCGATCCCCGCGTCGGGCATGGGCGTGGGCGGGAATGTCCCGATCAGCGGCAGGTCACATTCGAGGCCAGACAGAGGCAGCCGCAAGAAGAAGAACGCGCCGCCATTGATTCCGCGCAGATTGCCGCCCGTGGGAGAACCGATCAGCCTTCCCAGGCCATTGGTTTTCATGATGTTGGCGAACTGAAAGGTCGCTGAACTGTTCGAGGAATCGATCAACACTGCAACCTCGCCGCGGAAACGTGGCCCCTTCGGGGTGATAATAGGCGCCACGGATTCCGCGCTAGACCGCAAGCGAAAGGACTCGTCATCGATGCGGATGGCGTCATCGCCCCAGTTGCGAAAGCTGTCGTCCCAGGTATCCAAGTATTGGTTGAGATGATCCGGCGTGCGCTGACAGCGCACCCGCCTTTCGTAAGCCGCCAGCGGCAGATCGCGATCGATTAGCCGCGCGATGATTTCATGGCCGCAATCGAGCCCGCCTTCGTTGCCGCGCAAATCGACGATAAGGCGCGTGACTGCGCGGGCTTGAAGCTCCTCGAAACTCGTCGCCAGAAACCCGCGCCAATCCCAGTCGGAATTGTACAGCGCCCAACCCGGCATGCTGAGCCTTGCGATACGCTCTCCGTGATACGCAAGGCACCATGCTGGCGCGCTCCTGTCCAATGCATCCGCGCGCGCGCCGCCGCGGGCCTGCGTGCGCTCGATCGGGCTAACCTCAACGCGCCCGACACGCCCACCGCCGGCTGGGCGAACCCGCAGCGAGAAGCCTTGGGCCGCCTCAGGATGCAACAAGCTGTAGAACAGATCGAAGGTCTCGTACTCGTCGGCACCCTGGACTTCGAGCAATGACCGGCGCTTGGCGTCATTGCTTCCGTCCGCACGGGCGAACGCAATCAATTGGCGCAAGAGTGCAGCACAGCGAACACCGTTTATTGAGATCACCTCCGTGCCCGCGGCGAGCCGAGGATCGCCCGACATATTTGCGGTGACCACCATGCGCTCGCTTAACCACACGAAGTGAAACGGCAAGCGATCGCGCGCAGCAAATAATTGTTGGTGCACCGCGTCGGACTGGTTGTAGAAGTTCGCGTAGGTGTGCCCGCATTTGATCGTCGCCAAGAATTGCGAAAGCGATAGATAGGCTTGCGGCAGGGTCTGATGGCGAGACCAAACTTGCGCGAGCGCCTCGAAGCGCGCGCTCATCTCTGCGCGGGTGTTGTAGCGATAGAGCCCGGGGTGCAGCGTTTGATACGCCTCGCGCAGGATCGCGATGTCGCCGCCAAAGCCGCGCGCTTCCCCGTGTGGCTTGGCCCAAGCTGAACTAACCAACGACGCGCCAAACGCGCCACCGAGAACGCTCCGCCGGTTGATCATTGGCCGTCCCTCGAGGAATGCATGCGCGTTACGGCTATCACGGCGGCTTGGGTTGTAAATTGGTTTTCGAAAGGGCATCGGATTTTTGATGCCGCCGATTCAAACGCACCCCATCACGCTATCGGCGCAGCAAATGGGCGGCGCGTCGCTTCCAGAAGCTTTAAAAAGCAAGTCGTGACCCATCTCGATGACCATTGACGGCCAATTCCCTCCAGCCCCGCCTTAGCGGCTCGAGCGGCAGCATTCATCAACGCCAGCCCTTCGGATGCGATCAAGCATTAGCGCGAAGGATTCCATTTCCCGTTAACAGGCTGTTGAAGAACTCCCGCGAGCCGCGATGCGAAGCCGATTTTGTGCTCTCGGGCAGGAGAGGCCCAGTTCGCGTAGCAGTGCTACGGGGGCTGGGACACGACGAACCCGAAGCCGAAATCGGCCGCATCCCTCTAGG
>JAKFWI010000182.1 GCA_021731965.1 Hyphomonadaceae bacterium
CGGTGGAGAACACCGCGCGAAAGCCGTGCATGGTGGCGCGGGAATGGTAGCCGAGGCGGTAGAGGCCGTAGAGCATCGTGTTGTTGGAGAGGAGCCCGCCCTTTGACGAGCCCGGAATGAGCTTGCCGCAGCGCGTGTCGTTGTTGGGCAGGCGCTTCAGCAACGCCACCGATTGACGCGACAGCGGCACGAGGTGCTCGGTGCGCATTTTCATCCGCGATGACGGGATGCGCCAGAGCGCCTTATCGGGATCGTCGAGCTGCTCGAACTCGTTCCACTCGGCCGGGATGATCTCGCGCGTGCGGACGGCGGTCAGCACCGTAAAGTGGATCGCGCCGCGGAGGCGGGAGTCGACATCGGAGTCGTGATAGCCTTGGCTCTGGGGCCCCCTTTGGCGGTACCCAGCGTGGTACCCAACCGGTTCCGACGGCTCCCAGCTCTGACGCTTTTTCGGGTCTGGCCCGACCATAAGAGCAGACGTCCAGCCCAGGGCACGGGGCGATGTGACTTAGCTATCCCCTTAAGCCCCAACTGGTCTTGTCCGCTGAAACGTGGAGCACCTTGGGGCCGTAAGGGCAAAGCCGCTAAAACCGGCCGATGTGTTGCCTGGGCTTTCCTGCGCTTTCCCATTTTTTGGTACCCATATGGTACCCAGGCCGATCCCTCGATCGGCCCAATTCCAAGAAAGTCCTTGGGACACATGGAGCGGGCGAGGCGATTCGAACGCCCGACCCCAACCTTGGCAAGGTTGTGCTCTACCCCTGAGCTACGCCCGCATCCTGGCGTGACAGGATGCTTTGGCACCCTATCGAGCAGCGGCTTATGGCAGAGCTTGCGCGCGCTGACAAGCAGATTGCGGGAATCGGATCCCGCCGGAGCGCTCAAAATGGTGGCGCGGACGATCATCACGATGACCTGCGGGGCAAGGGAAAACGGCGCGATGGGGTGTTGCGCCCGTTTCGCGCAGGTTTTTCCTTTGGGAGTGAACGCCCTCATAGCCAGCCCTGGGCGCGGGCGATTCTTGCGGCTTCGATCCGATTTGTGGCCCCGAGTTTTTGAGATGCCTCGTGCAGATAATTGCGCGTTGTGCCGGGGGATAGGCCGAGGGCCTCGGCGATCTCCTTGGCGCTGCGCCCCTCTTCGGCCAAGCGCAAGACCTGCCGCTCTCGCTCATTGAGGGGATCGGCCGCGTCGAACGCCTGCACCAGCAATTCCGCGGCGATTACCTTTTCGCCAGCCGCAACGCGCCGCACGGCGGCGGCCAATTCCGCGGAGGGCGCGTCTTTCAGTAAATAGCCACGCACGCCGGCATCCATGGCGCGGCGCAAATAGCCGGGTCGGCCAAAGGTGGTGACGATCAAAACCCGCGTGGGCAGCCCGTCGCGGCGCACCGCTTCGGCAAGATCGAGCCCAGAGCAGCCCGGCATTTCGATATCCGTGACCAGAACATCCGGGCGGTGCCGGCGCAGCGCATTGAGCGCCGAAGGGCCATCGCACGCGCGCGCGACGACCTCCAAATCCGGCTCCAGGCCCAGCAGCGTGGCCAGCGCCCCCAGCAACATGCCTTGATCCTCTGCGAGCACCAAGCGGATCATGTGGCGGCCTCGACCGGAAGCGGGAAGGCCGCCTCGATCACCGCGCCGTCCTGGAAGTTGACGGTCATGGCACCGCCTAATTCCGCCACGCGGGCGCGCATGCCGGCCAGCCCGTTGCCCTCTTTGAGCGTGCCGCCTTTGCCATCATCGGCGATGATGAGACGCAGGGCATTCTCCACTTGGCGCAAATCGATGCGGCAGCAGGAGGCCTCGGCATGGCGCACCACATTGGTGACGGCTTCGCGGATCAAGAATGCCAAGGGTTGCTCCAAATGCGAGGGGATGGCGGGAAGCGGGCCCGCTAGCTCCAGGCGCACATCCGCCGCGGCCAGCGTCATCCTGGCTTGGGCGATCTCGGCACCCAATCGCGCCTGCTTCATATCCGTGACAGCGTGGCGAACTTCGCCAAGCGCGCGGCGCGCGGTTGTTTGGATATCGGCGATTTCGCTGGCAGCGCGCTTTTGATCGGTTTCGATCAGCTTCGCCGCCAAGTCGGCCTTCACGGCGATGACTGTCAAGGTATGGCCCAGGAGGTCGTGCAGATCGCGCGCGATGCGCTCGCGCTCCGCCTGGGCGGCCAGGCGCGTGGCCTGGGCCTGGACGGCGTGCAGCGCTTCATTCTTGTGCTTGAGCTGCGCGCCCATGAAGTTTGAAAGGCCGATCATGCCAGGGAAGAACAAGGCCGGTGCCCAGAAATAGAACGGCTGGTGCGTGGCCCAAGAAAACAGCGCGATCACGGCCAGCAGCGCGCCGAGCGCGCCCAACGCCATCCGTTCAGAGCGCCGCCAGCCCAGCAGGGCGCCTGCATAAGTCAAATACACCGAGGCGCTCGGCAGGATCGGCGCGATGGCCAATCCGATCCCCGCGATCAGGAAGGCGCCTGCGATGCCGCTCCATCCGGAGCGTCTGTGGCTGAAAAAATAGATTGGCAAGAACAGCGTCACCGATCCGATCGCCACGCTGATCTCGAAGGGCGTGGGCGGCCGGGCGGCCCATGGCCAAAATAACAGGCTCAGATAGATCAGCCACGGCCAAGGGCTTTCCATGCGAAGGTAAGAGGGGCGCTGTTTCTGCTCCATTATTCAAACCGCACATCGTCGATCTCGAGCTCATAGCGCCCCGCTTCCGGCCCGGCGGCAAGAGCGATCGCGCGCAAAGCGGAAGGATCGAGGCTTGGCAGCGCGCTCCAGGCTATGCGCACCTCGCGCCATTCAGGGCCAATTTGGAAGCGCGCCTCGGCGGGTATCCCACTCAGATTCTCGCCGAAGGCCATCAGCCGAAAGCTGGCGGGGGTGCCGCGCGCGCGAAACACGATGGCGCTGAGGCCGCGCACATCCTTAAGGGCGCTCCAATCCTCGCTGAAGGCGAGGGAGGCGCCGGCCCAGGCGGTGAAGGCACCTGGCTTGACCTCTCCAGAGAGCCGCAGATTGCCATCCGGCGTGCGGATTACTTTGGCGGTGGAGTTCCCGCCGATCATGGCGTCGGTGGTCGGGTGCCAATCGACCCCAAAGGCGCTGGCGAGGCCGGATTGGAAATCGCTGACGGCCATGGGCGCGAGCGCCACCCCTTGGGCCTGGACAATTTGCATGGGCACGGACAGGCCGTTGCGCCACACCGCCTTAATGCGCTGGGTGGCAGAGATGTCCTTGGTTGGATCGCCAGAAACCAGCACGAGATCGGCCTGGCCGCCAGCCTTGATGCGGCCACGAGCCGAAAGCTTGAAGGCGTCCGCCGGGGCGCTGGTGGCGGCGCGCAGCGCCTCGATCGGGGTTAGCCCCGCGGCGGTCAGCAGGCGCAGCTCCGCATGCAGGCTCGCCCCATGGGCCGTGCCGGGATTGGGCGCGTCCGTGCCAGCCAGGATGACCATGCCCGCGCCGTGCATGGCCCGCACATTGGCCTGCGCGCCCTCCAGGGATCCAGCCGGGAAATAGGGGCGATCCGGAACCGCCAGGGTGGATTTTTGGGTCCGGCTCAGGCGCGCGCGGCTGTCGGGCGACATCAAAACTTCGCCGCCCTGCGTGCCGCCGGCGAACGCCTCTTGCACGCTTAGGGTAGGAATGACGAACACACCACGTGCTTTCGCGCGCTCGATCATCTCAGTGGGCAGCGGCTCGACCGGAACATGCACCAGACCATCGCCGCCGGCGGCCAGGAAATCCTGCGCCGCGCCGGCGCCAAGCGCATGCGCGAGCGCCAGCTTGCCGCGGGCGTGGGCCGCCGCGACCAAGGCCGCCATGGTCGGTTGATCGATGGTTGCATAGCGCTCATTGGGGCGCGGGCGCTCATACACGATCTTGATCCAATCGCTGCCTTCGGCGATGCGCCGATCCACCCAGCCTTGCGCCTGATCCGGCTTTGTCAGGGTTTCGATTGGCACCCCATATTCGGTGCCGTGGCCGCCGGGGGCCGTGGCCAGCATGCCGGCGGAATAGACATCCGCGCGATCCACATTGCTTCCATCCTCGCGGCCGGCCTGCAAAGCGCGCAGGCTTTGCGGGGCCGTGAACATGTCAAGCTCAAGCGTCACGCCGAAGCGCGCGGCATCCTTGAGGACATCGCCATAGATGTGCGTGTGCGCGTCGATCAGACCAGGCAACAGAGTATCACCCTTGCCATCGATCCGCTGGGCATCTTTCGGGATGGGCAGGTTCGCGGCCATGGCTTCGATTTTGCCGCCCCGGATCATCACAGTTTGCGGTGCGGGCAGAAGCGCCTCCCCATCGAACACCGATACATTGGTGATGGCGATGGCATCGGCCGCCTTCGGCGCCGCAGCGGGCGCACCGGGCAGCGCGAACAAAAGGCCAAGAAATCCTGCCGGCAAAGCCAGGACGCTGAAGGTGGAAACACGCAGGGACATAGACCAATCTCCTTGTAAAGGGTTAGCGGGCGCAGGCGCGCGCCCAGCCACGCGCCGCGAGGATGGCAAATAGGGCGGTGAACGCACCGAGCACGCCGAGATGGAGCCAAAGCGCGCCGTCGCCGCGGCCGATGGCCGCAAGGCTCAGCGCCCCCATGTGAAACGTTGGCAGGAATTGGGCGAAGCGCTGCAGCACCTCCGGCAGGATTTGCACCGGAAGCCATAGCCCCCCCAACGCCGCCAACACCAGGAACACCACATTGATCACACCCCCCGCGCTCTGCGAGGGCAGCCGCAAACCGAGCGAAAGCCCCAGCAGCCCCATGGGAATGGCGCTGGCCAATTGGCTGGCCGCCAAAGCCAGCCATTGGGTGCGCGCCAGCCGCACGTTGCCCGGCCCGACCGCGAGACCATAAAGGATCGCCAGCACAATCATGCCGAACAGCACGCACATCGCCAGCCGCGCGAACAAAAAGCCCCAAACCGGCAGCGGCGAGAGCCGCTGTAGATCAAGCTCGCCACTCTCACGCTCCGCCGCCACGCTGACACCGAAGCCAAACAACGCCGGGCCGATTACGCCGATCAGGCCAAAGCTGGCCAATAGGGAAGCAGCCGCGCCCTCGCCGCGGCTCAACACCAAGCCAAACAAGGCGTAAAATCCGATGGGGAAAGCCAGGGTGGGCAATATGAAGGAAGGGGAACGCAAGGATGAAAGAAAGCTCGCGGCTGTTTCCGTCAACAGCATCCGCAAGATTGGCGCGGACGGACGAGGGCGATCCAAGCTCATGGCTTCGGCTCCGTGTTGGTGAGGGCAAGCACGGCGCTTTCCAGATCGCCGCCTTGAACGGTGAGGTTTGCAATGGACTCATCCGCGGCCAGTAGCGCGCGCAGCGTGACTTCAGGCGCATTGGAGAGCAGTACGGCCTCGCCGGAGGGCTTTAGCTCCGCGTGGCCCATGCCCGGCAGGCTGGCCAGCCTTTCTGCGCTCAAGGTCGTGCGGCAGGTGATGCGACGCGCGCTTAGCTTTGCCTTGAGGGCAGCGGGCGGCCCATCCGCAATCAGCGCGCCGTGATGAAGCAGCAGGATGCGTTCCGCGCTTTGATCGGCTTCTTCGAGATAATGGGTGCTGAACAGCACGGTTGCGCCCCGGGCGGTGCGCGCGCGCAGCCCCGCCCAAAAGGCTTGGCGCGCATCCACGTCCAGGCCTGTGGTGGGTTCGTCCAGCACCAAAAGATCGGGATCCCCGATCACCGCAACGGCAAATTGCGTGAGCCGCTTCCACCCGCCCGAGAGGCTGGCGTAGCGCTTGCGCAGGACCGGGCCGAGGCCCAAATCGGCGCTGACCTCCGCCAGCGGGCGCGGCTTAGCGTGACGCGCGGCAAACACCTGCAAAAGCTCCTGCACCGTTAGCGTGCCCGGAAGGCCCGTCTGCTGCGGCATCGCGGCCAATTGACGGCGCAGCACCGGCGAGCCGGGCTTACGCCCCAGCACCGCGACATTGCCCGAATCCGCGCTGAGCAAGCCCAGCGCGATGCGGATCGCCGTGGTCTTGCCGGCCCCGTTCCGGCCAAGCAGCGCCGCGATCTGCCCGCGTGGGATATCGAGGCTTAGCCCATGTAGCGCTGTGGCGGTGCCAAAGCGCTTACCAACATTGGTCATTTGCAGGGCAGGACAATCGCTAGAGGGCATGACGTCTCCTTCGTGAGGGAGAAAGCCACAGCCGGAGCGCGCCGGGCAGTGTCGTTTGTCAAGATTGCAAAGTGACGAGTGTCACCCGGGGGACAAGCTGGGCCTGCCCGTTCGCTGAAGGCGAGGCTTTCGTGAAATCCCTGGTGCTCGATGCCATCGTGACCGGATGGCACCTGGAGGGGTCGTCATGATGGCGTGTTTGCTCGCATGGGATCCCCCGGGGCCGTCATTCACGCTAACGCTTTAAGCGGCCGTGAAGCCGGCCTCGATCATGTGAATCCCGCCGGTCCGAAAGGCGAACTCGAACTCCAAACGCGCCCCCGGCCGAACCGCCACCGGACCGTTGAATGCACGATGATATCGTGATATCAATGTGCCACGAGAGGTGGCGATGGCCGATATCCTGATCCGCAAGGTCGATGAGGCAACCAAAGAGCTGCTCCGGCTGCGCGCTGAGCGGCGAGGCAAGAGCCTGGAGGCGGACTTGCGCGATACGCTCGACAAGTTGGCGCGCGAAGAGGCAGAGTCTCCCGACGACGCCGAGCCGTTCGGTGACTGGCTGGTGGCGATCTCCCGGCCAGGTTTCGACCTCGATGATGCCCTGGACCTGCTCCGGTCAGCGCCCGCGCGATCGGCGCCGCTGGAATGATCCTGCTCGACACGAACGTGATTTCGGAGGTGCTGAAACCGGCGCCTTCGCCCAACGTCGTGAGCTGGCTGAATGCGAACCACCCCAAGGCGGCGATTTCGAGCATCACGATCTTCGAGCTTGAGGCGGGGGCGGGGCTGCTCGAAGCCGGCCGGCGCAAGGATGCTCTGGAAAACGCCATCGCACGCACGGTCCGGCGCTTTGGCAGCAGGGTGTACGCCTTTGATGCGGCGGCCGCCCAAGCGGCGGCCCGGCTGCTCGTCCAGGCAAGAGCCCAAGGGCTTGGCCTTCACCAAATTCCCAACGAGCTGGCGGACCTTCAGATCGCCGGCGTCGCGCTTGCCTACGGGCTTGATCTCGCGACTCGAAACCTCGGCGACTTCGCGGGCCTCGGGATCGCGCTCGTCAATCCCTGGAGCTATGGCGACTGAGGTTGAGGGTCGGGCGACCCACCGTGCCAATGATGTTTCACCTGACGCCCTCAAGGCTAAACTCCCCGGAGCTGCTTGTCTCAACATCATTGGCACGGTGGGCGAGGTTACGAAACGGGATCATTGGCCCAATCCGGCCGGAGGTCGCGATCTCGAAACTACTAGGCGAAGTCTATTTTATTGCGCACCCTTGAATGCCGTCAGTTGTGCCTCGAACGCGCGCTTGTAGGCCGGGCGCGGGTAGCGTCCATTCGGGTGGTGTAAATTCCTGACGGAGCGTTTCGGGCGCGCTGACCGCAAGAGTCAGAACGCGCGCGAGACTCGGGGGTGGTCATCGGAGAATCCCGGCAAGGTTGCGTTGCGAGA
>JAKFWI010000093.1 GCA_021731965.1 Hyphomonadaceae bacterium
GGCCTGGGGGCGTCGGCCGGTGGCCTCGAGGCGCTGGAGCGCTTTTTCGATAAAGCTCCGCACGATTCTGGTGCGGCCTTCGTGGTGGTGATGCATTTGGCACGCGATTTCAAAAGCGTGCTCGATGAGCTGCTGGCCCGCCATACGCGCATGCCCGTGCGCGCGGTGACTGATGGCTCCTTGCTCGAAGCCGACACGGTTTATGTCATCCAGCCGGCCACCGAGATCGAGGTGATCGGCACCATGTTCAAGGTGGCGGGTCGGCCGGTTTCCACGGCATCGGGCCGGATCTCCTCGATCGACATTCTCCTGCAATCCATCGCCAATTCCTGGCAGGAAAAAGGCGCAGCGGTCATCCTTTCGGGCTCCGGCTCGGATGGGGCGCATGGGGCCATCGCCATCCATTCGGGCGGCGGCGTGGTCTGCGCGCAATCGCCGGAAACCGCCAAATTCGATTCCATGCCCATCGCTGCCATCGCCACCAATTGCGTGAGCGGCGTGGATGCGCCGGAGGCGCTGGCGCAAATGGTGCTGGAGGGGATTTCCCTGCCGCGCGTTTCTTTGTCCAACCGCCAATCCACCAATGAAGAAACCGCATTGCAGGAAATCCTATCCTGCGTAGTTGGGGCCTCCCATCTCGATGCCTCGCAATACACGCGCTCAACCTTTGAGCGGCGCGTGCAGCGGCGCCTGCGCGAATTGCAAATCCATTCTCTGGTGGAATATGCCTCCCTGGTGCGCAGCGATCGCAACGAAGCGCGCGCGCTGAGCGAAACGCTGCTGATTGGCGTCACCGATTTTTTCCGCGATGAATCGGCCTTCTCCAGCATCGAGCGGATGATCGCCCCCGATTTGCTGCGCCGCGCCCACGCCGAAAAGCGCCCCATCCGCATTTGGGTGGCGGGCTGCGCCAGCGGCGAGGAAGCCTATTCGCTCGCCATGCTGTTCGCCGAGGCCTCGGCCGATTTCCCGACGTCCGTTGACGTGCAGATCTTCGCCACTGATGTCCATAAGGGCCTGCTGGCCGAGGCCGCCCGCGGCGAATACCCGTCGGAGCGCATGCAGGGCGTCTCCGATGCGCGCAAACGTCTGTTTTTTAGCCGCACCCCGTCTGGGAATTGGCAGATCGATGCCAAACTCCGCAAATCCATCGTCTTCGCACCGCATGATGTGCTGAGCGACCCGCCCTTTACCCGCCTGGATCTGGTTTCATGCCGCAATCTGCTGATCTATTTCTCCGTGGAGGCGCAGCAGCGGGTGATCGGCTCTTTCGCCTTTGGCCTCTCGGAAAAGGGCTATCTGTTCTTGGGATCCAGCGAAACCGTTGGCGCGCAAAGGGATTCTTTTGAATTTGTCGATGTGCGCCGGCGGGTGTTTCGCCGAACCCGCACCCAGTCCAAAAGCCCGACGCTGACCAGGGCGGTGGAATCCTTCGATCGGCTCGGCATCCAGGCGACGCAGCCGACGCGCCGCTCCGCCAAAATGCGCGAGGCGGTGCTGTTGCCGGCCTACAGCGCCATGCTGTACGAATTTGCGCCGCCCTCTTTGCTTGTCTCATCCGAGCGGGAATTGCTGCACACCTTCGGCAATGCGCGGCAATATCTGCGCACACCCGAGGGGGTGGCGCGCCTCGATGTCACGGAAATGGTCGATCCGGCTTTGCGCACGCCGCTGACGGCCGGCATCGATCGCGCTCTGCTGGACAAAGCGGCGATTACCTTTTCGCGCATCCAGCTCAATACCGTTCCCGAAAAAGGCCGGATCATCGATGTCACGGTCAAGCCGCTGTTGAACGAAGGCGGGGAAGCAGCCTTTGCTTTGGTCATGCTCCATGAAGTGGATCAAAAGGCCCAGGCCCTGATCCAGGCACCGGTCTTGACCAATGATGATGTCTCAGAAACGCGCATCGCGGAGCTGGAGATAGAGGTGTTGCGCACGCGTGAGGCGCTGCAATCCACCATCGAAGAAATCGAAACCGCCAACGAGGAATTGCAGGCCACCAATGAAGAATTGATGTCCTCGAACGAGGAGCTGCAATCCACCAACGAAGAGCTGAGCTCGCTCAACGAAGAGCTGCACTCCGTCAATGCCGAGCATTTCCGCCAGAATGACGAATTGGTGCGTCTCACCCGCGATTTCGATGCCTTGCTGCACGCCACAGAAATCGGCGTGTTGTTCTTCGATGAAGTGCTGAACATCCGCCGCTTCACGCGGCTGATCGCGGAATTGTTCCACTTCACCGAAACCGATATCGGCCGGCCATTGCGCACCTTCCGCTCGCCCTTCCAACAATTCGATATCGAGGATTTCCTGCACCGGGTCATGCGCGTGGGCCTGATCGAGGAGATCGAGGCGCTTGATTACAAGGGACGCGCTTGGCTCCTGCGCGCTGCGGGCTATCCCGATCAAAAGGGTGTGGTCCTCTCGATCATCAGCATTACCCGGCTGCGCGAGGCCACTACCGTCACCACCGATTCCCATGATCGGTTGCTGGCGCGGGCCGCGCCTTTTGTGGGCGATCCCATCCTGGTGCTCGATCCCAATTCCGGGCGCGTGGAATATGCCAATAGCGCGGCCCTGGCCCGCCTGGGCGTTCCCGAAAGCGGCAGTGAGCTGGTTTTGCAGGCTTCACGGCTGACCCCCGAATGGGGCGACGCGACCTGGATCAGTTGGCTTTCCACCATCGCGCCAGGCACAGAGAACACCCGCCTCGATGTCGCGGTGTTCGATCGCAAAGGCGCAATCTTTCTCGCTGATCTGCGCGCCACTCTGGTCAGTGATCCTTTGGGCAAGCACGCCGTCGTGCGCGTGCTGGAAAACCAAGAGCGCGCCGCCGCGGTGCGTGAATTGCAGGAGCGCTCACGCATGTTCGCGCTCTCCAACCGCGAGCTGGAGCAGTTTTCCTCGATCGTGGCGCATGATTTGCGCGCACCGCTGCGCCATCTCAACCAATTTGCCGGCTTTTTGCAAACCGAGCTCGGCTCCACCACCTCGGAAACCGTGCAGGAATACCTGCAAATCATCCAATCAAGCGCGGCCAGCATGTCGGGCATGATCGAGCGCATGCTCGATTATGCGCGCATCGGGGCCGGCGCACCGACCTTCGCGCGCTTTCCGTTGCAGACCTGCGTCGATGAGGCGGCAGAACTGCTGAAGGTTGAGATGCAGGCCTCGGGGGCCAATCTCACCAGCAGCGGTTTGCCGGCCATCGACGGGGACCGTGTCCTTCTGGGCCGGCTCTTCCAAAACCTGCTGTCCAATTCCTTGAAATACCGCTCCCCCGGCGTCAGCCCGGTCATCACCATCAGTTCGAAGCCGGCCGGCCCCAATGTGCTGATCTTGTTTTCAGACAACGGCATTGGCATCGCCTCCAACCATGCTGAAGATATTTTCAAAATGTTTAGCCGCCTGCATTCGGACGCCGAGTATTCGGGGCATGGCATGGGCCTTTCCATCTGCCGCAAGGTGTGTGAAATCCACGACGGCACCATCGAGCTGGACAAGAGCGTGCGCCAGGGTGCGCGCTTCATCATCCGCTTGCCGCGCCCAAAGTCTGCTGCAAAACCGAAGCCCAACACGAAAGGCCAAGGGAAATGAGGGGTGCCGACATCCTGGTGGTGGATGATTCTGCAGCGGATCGTGCCTCGATCCGCATCGCCTTTGAGCGCACGGGCCATCCGGTCAAGCTGCATTTCGCGCATAATGGGCAGATGGCTTTGGATTTGCTGCGCAACGGCCAGGGTGCCGCCATGGTCGTGCGACCGCATTTATGCGTGTTGGATGTGAAAATGCCGGGGCTTTCCGGCTTGCACGTATTGCAGGCCCTGAAGGCGGACAACAATCTGGTGGAAATCCCGGTTATCATGCTGTCCGGCTCGGATGATCAATCCGATATCCGCGCGGCCTACCGCCTGTTTGCCAGCGGTTACATCAAGAAGCCGACGGATGCTGAGGGCCTGCATGAGGTGGCTGATGTGCTCGGCCGGCTGTGCACCGGCATTTTCGCGTTTCCGCAAAAATGACCGCCGCGCGCCGGTCTCCGATGCAGGCGTCTGCTTTGCCGCCCACCTCCGAAAGCCCGCCGTTTTACTGCCGAATCGATCATAGCGATTGTATCCTCGAGCTCGGCGGGACCGCGGCCGAGGCCTCCAGCAGCGCTACAGATGCCGCTTTGATCGGCACCAGCCTCTATGCCCATGTCAGCGGGCACTTCACCCGCCGCTTTTTGCAAAGCTTTGTTGCGCAGGCGCGCGCCACGGGCGCTCAGTCGCGGCGCATTTATCGCTGCGACTCGCCGCAAAGTCGCCGCTTGATGGAAATGCGGGCCATGCCCGAAAACGATGGCCGCGTGCGCCTCGAGCACCGCTTGCTGGAGCAAAGCGATTTCGATTTCCCGGTGGAACTCGCCACGGCAACGCGGCGCGGCTTGGCGCATTATCTGCGCTGCAGCAATTGCTGCAAATTGCGGCCCATTCGCGCGGGCGATTGGCTGGAGCCGGAAGACTATGCCGCGCGCGGCAGCACCGCCCAAGTGGTGCACACCATTTGCCCCACATGCCAAGGCGGCGGGGCTGTCCAGCGCTTGGTCCTGCGGCCAAAGAGTTAACCACAGACAAGTTCTGCACCCCTTGGAATCGAACTTGACGAAAAGCCGGCCCTTCGCGCAGCGTGCAGGGGATGGTTGGTAATTCGGGATTGGCGTGGGCTCACGGTCAACGCAGGGCAAAAACCTATTAAGATCGTGCATGAATAACCGAATGATTGGGATCCAATCGATCGGATCATGCGCAAATGGCTGGGGAAGTGGGCATGCATATCCATTACGTGGAAGATTCTAAGCTCGATGCGCGGGCGCTGCGCCAAGTGCTGGCCAAAGAATCCGATATCTTATTGGATGTTTCCGAAAAGCTGGATGATGTGGGGGCCGCTCCCTCCTCCGTGCCGATCGATGTTTTGCTGATTGATGTTGTCCGGCCCGATTCCGTCTCGCTGGAGACTGATATTTCCAGCGCGCGGCGCTTCACCCAGGCCCCCATTTTGTTTCTCACCGGGCTCGATCCGGCCGCGATGCGTCAGCGTGCGCTCGCGGCGGGTGCAGATGCCGTGCTGCGCAAGGGCAACATCTCGGGGGACATGCTGCGCCAATTCGTGGAAAACGCCCGCGCGCGCGCCAGTCTGCGCGATCTACGCAGCGCATCCGAAGAGGTGGACGAGCCGGACGTGGCGTTGCTGCCGGTGATGGCCATGGATGGCCCCCTCGCTTTCGTCGAGCACGGCCTGACGCGGCTGCTGCAACGTAGTGGGCAGACAGCCTGGGCCGGTGAGATGGACGGGCTGCAGCGCTATGTCGAGACGTTGCGCCATGTGCGCCGGCTTGGCGCGCGCGATCTGCTCAAGCGCAGCGATTGCGATGCTTCCACCTTGGTGCAGGGCCTGGAGAGCCAATTGCGGGCCCAGGCGAAGCAGAGCGGGGTCAAAATCAGCTTTGGCTATGAAGAAAACGCTTGGTTCACGGCGCTTGGCCATGCGCAAGATGCGCGCGCGGGCATCGAGGCCTTGATGCAGGGCCTGCTCGGCGCGTGCGACCGCCAAGATCGCCTGCACATCGAAGTGCACAAACAGGGCGATTCCGCGTGCATCGAGATCGCCTGCAATCGCCAAATCCTGCGTGGCAAGCAGGTGTTTTTCGACACGTGGCAATCGCTGCGGCAAGACGATGTCAGCCAGCAGGCCAGCGCTTATCTGCAATGCGCCGTCGCCTTTTTGATGCTGCGCGCGGAGCAGATCCACATCAGCGCCGATCTTAGCCAGCGCATCTTCATCGATCTGTGATTAGCTGCCCCAAGAGATGCGGGGCTGCGTAATCTGGAACTGCTGCCTCCCCAGAAGAATGACGCAGATGCAGCCGGTCAGGTTCATCCACCGGGTGAAACGGCGACAGGCAGCGCGATAGGGCTGGCGGCACCATATTTGGCGACCCATTCGGGCGGCTCTTCCTCCCGACTCCCATCCACCCGGATCCCGCGATCCCGCGCCCAGCGAAACAAAGCGGTAGCCTGCCTTCCGGAACAGCACGAGTTGCGCGTCAAGCGTGTCGGCATTGATGCGGTTGAAATGAAGCAGCATGATCGCTGGCGGCTCATAGCCAAGCGTTTGGCGGTTGAGGGCGGCATAATAGGCGATCTGCTTTTGCGTGTGATCCAGATAAGCCTGCTGGATTTTGCTTTTCATGCCATCGTCGCCTGCCGCCAACGCTTTTGCGTAGGCGGCATCAAAGACGTAATCGGATGTGTCGATGGTCGCCGCTGCGAGCATTCCTGCTGCCCGCCCCCACGCCCCGCTCAGTCTGCCCTCAGCGCTCCACGCATAGAGCAATGCCCATGCCGCCGCCGATGCACAAAGTGGCCAGGCCCTTCTTGGCGTCGCGCCGGCCCATTTCATAAAGCAAGGTCGTCAAAATGCGCGCGCCGGATGCCCCGATCGGGTGGCCGATCGCGATGGCCCCGCCATTGACATTGACGATATCAGGATTGAGGCCCAGATCGCGCGTCACGGCGCAGGCCTGCGCCGCAAAGGCTTCATTGCTTTCCACCAGATCGAGATCGGCCGCGCTCCAGCCAGCCTTTTCCAAGGCCCGGCGCGAGGAGGGAATGGGCCCCGTGCCCATCACCGAGGGATCAACGCCCACGGAGGCCCAAGAGGCGATGCGCGCCAGCGGCTTCAGGCCGCGCCGATTGGCTTCCGCCTCGGTCATGACCACCAAAGCCGCGCCGCCATCATTGATGCCGGAGGCATTGGCCGCCGTCACACTGCCGCCATCGCGCTTGAACGCGGGCTTGAGGCTGGCCGCCGCCTCCAAGGTGGCGCCGTGCCGGATGTATTCGTCCTTATCGACAATGGTATCGCCCTTGCGGCCCTTGATCGTCACGGCGGCGATTTCCGCATCGAAGCGGCCGGCTTTTTGGGCCGCCTCGGCCTTGTTCTGGGAGGCGGTGGCGAAGCGATCCTGCTCTTCGCGGCTAATCTGCCATTTCTCGGCGACATTCTCGGCCGTGATGCCCATGTGATAGCCGAAAAACACGTCCGTCAGGCCATCCTTGATCATGATGTCGGCAAATTCCAGGCCGCCCATTTTCTGGCCGGGGCGCAGCAAGGCGGCGTGCGGGGCCATGCTCATGCTCTCTTGGCCGCCGGCCACGACGATTGCGGCATCCCCGGCCTTGATCTGCTGATAGGCCACGGCCACGGCGCGCAGCACGAAGGCGCCGGCCGATGCCTGGCGCGACATGCGATTGCTGACCGGCGCACTTTTTCTGCGCGGCTATGACGCCGAGTATCTCGAAGAGATGAAAGGCATTGCCGACG
>JAKFWI010000095.1 GCA_021731965.1 Hyphomonadaceae bacterium
AGGGTGTTGCGCGCGCCGACCATGCCATGGGCCATGCGATTGCGCATCACCACCCAATCGATCGGGCGGCGCTCTGCGGCGGCTTTGCGCTTGCGGCTTTCCCAGACCATTTCGGCGTAGACGCCCGGCCGGATCACCTCATTGGTGTTGGGATCGATATCGGCCAACAGATCGAAATCGACAAAACTATCGTTCAGCGGCGTGATCAGCGTATCGGCATGGGCATGGGCCAGCCGGCCAAGCAGGGTATCGGCTCCCGGCGCATCGATCAGCAGGATGTCGCAGCGATCGGCGGTGCGCGCCAATCCGGTCGCAAAGCGCGCCGTTTCCCCTGCCTCGCCATCGGCAAACACGCCAATGGGCGGGGGCAATTCGGTTAAATACGGCATCGGGGCGGCGTGGCTGCTCAAGGAGCGGCGACGGTTTTCCAGATAGCGGGTCAACGTCTGCTGGCGCACGTCCAGATCCATCACCGCGACGCGCCGGCCGGCCAACATCAGCGCGATGGACAGATGCATCGCCAAAGTGGATTTCCCCGCCCCGCCCTTTTCGTTGCCCACCACGATCACGTGGGCCGCGGTTGCAGGCCTGGGCGACTCGGGCGAGACTGTTTGCAATTGTAGCAAGCGGGACTCCCCCCTCAGGAAATTCCGAGGTTTCGGGTGGCCGAAGTATTGCGTGGCGGAGTTAACTGGGGCTTAAACGCCGCTCCTTTCATGCTGATCTTATCATGCCGCTGAGTGTTTCTTCTGTCATCGCGCTGCGTGCGCAGCATGCGGCTTGGCGCGCTGAGGGCCAGCGCATTGGCTTTGTGCCGACCATGGGGGCCCTGCACGAAGGGCATCTTTCGCTGGTGCGTCTGCTCAAAGCCAAGGCGGACCGGGTCACCGCCTCGATCTTCGTCAATCCGCGCCAATTCGCGGCGCATGAGGATTTGGATGCCTATCCGCGTGATCTGGCGGGCGATTTCGCCAAATTGGCGGACGCAGGCTGCGATCTCATCTTCACGCCGGAGCGCGCGGCCATGTATCCGCAGGGTTTCGCCACCAGCGTGCAAGTCGGCGGCGTCAGCGAGGGGCTGGAAAGCAGCGCACGGCCGCATTTCTTTGGTGGGGTGGCGACGGTGGTGGCCAAGCTGCTGCTGCAGACCCAGCCGCATTGCGCCGCTTTCGGCGAAAAGGATTACCAGCAATTGCTGGTTGTGCGGGCTTTGGCGCGCGATCTGGATTTTCCGGTTGAGATCCTGGCCGGGCCCACTTTGCGCGAAGCCGATGGCTTGGCCATGTCCTCACGCAATGCCTATCTGAGCACAGCTCAACGCGCGATTGCCCCGCATTTGCATGGCCAATTGCAAAGCTGCGCGGCCCGTATCCGTGCGCGCCAAGCCATCACGCCTGCTTTGCGCCTCGCTGAAGCAGCCTTGATCAAAGCGGGCTTTGACCAAGTGGATTACATCGCCTTGCGTGGCCCGGAGGATCTCGCGCCGCTGCCCGGCCCCACCCTGGATCGGCCGGCGCGCCTCCTGGCGGCTGTCAAGCTGGGCGCGACGCGCCTGATCGATAACATCGCGGTTGAGGCGGCGGCGTAGGGTTGCGCGGCGGCTACCAGGCCCCCAGCGCCGTAAGCTCAAGGCGCAGCGCCTCCGGCAAGCCCTCCAGGCCCACGGCCGCGTCCAAATCCGTCGGAGCATCGCCGGGTTCAAGATAGCGCCAGCCCTGGAAGGCGCGCCGCGGTTGCGGCACGACCGGCACCAGGCCGGGATCGAGCCAAAAGCCGCAGCGCAGCCCAAAATCATCCTCCACCTCGGCGATCTCCAGCACACGCTGGCGCACCAAGGCCATGCCCTTGATGATCCAAAACAGCGATCCGCCGTCCAGCACCTGCTCGCGGCGCTTGGGCCAGCTTTTGGTTCCGCATACCGGCAAGCGCCGCCCCAAGGCCATCTGCCCGGCTTGCCACTGCGCGATCTCCGCGATGCTGTGCGCGCCGACGCATAATTTGAGGATGTGCACGCTCATGGGCTCAAAAATGCGCCAGATAGCCGCCGTCCACCGCCAGGACCTGCCCGGTGATGTATCCAGCGCTGGGGGAGCACAAAAACACCGCCGCGCCAGCCACCTCGCCGGGCTGACCCCAGCGACCCAGTGAGGTGCGCCGCGCGAGCCAGGCCCCAAGCGCAGCATCATCGACCATCTGGGCATTGGTTTCGGTCGCGAAAAACCCCGGGGCTAGCGCATTCACCGTGATGGCGTGCGCGCCAAGCTCCGCCGCCAGCGCTCGAGTCAAGGCATCGAGGCCGCCTTTGCTGGCGGTATAGGCGGCGTCTCCGCGGGCGATCTGCCCGGCGATCGAGGAGATGTTCAGGATGCGGCCATAGCCGCGGGCGCGCATGGGGCCGGCCGCGGACCGCGCCAAAGTCAACGCTGCCACGAGATTTACCTCCAGCAGTGCGCGGAGCGCGCTGGCGTCCAGCGCCTCTAGGCTGCGCCGATCGCGCTGCCCGGCATTGTTGACGAGGATGCTGATCTCCGGGTGGGCGGCCAAGGCGGCCTGCGCGGCACCCTCATCGGTGAGGTCGAAGGCCAGTGGCTCGACCATGCCGAACGCCTGTAGCGCGCTTGCTGCGCTCTGTGCCTGGGTGTGCTCGCGGGCATGCAGCAGCACACGTGCGCCTGCCTGCGCCATGCCTTGCGCGATTGCAAAGCCCAGCCCCTGCGCCGCGCCGCTGATTAGGGCCGTCTGCCCCGTCAAGGAAAACCCGTTCACGCGGCGCGCCTGGCCAAAGCGGCTGCCTTGACGGCAGCGCTGGTCTGGCGTGAGCCATCGCGGCTCCAGCCCGGCGGGCCAAACACATAGCCGATGGCCTGCGTCAGTGAGCGCGCGGACAGCAGATCGCGTCCGATCGCTACCCATTCATGCGTGGCGATGCGCAAGGGATTGAAGGTCGCGAGGTTGGAGAGGATGCCGTAACGCGGCGGCTCGATTTCGGTCTCGAAGCTGCCGAACAGGCGATCCCAAATGATCAATACCCCAGCGTAATTGCGATCGAGATATTGGGGATTGGTGGCATGGTGCACACGGTGGTGCGACGGGGTGTTCAGCACCCATTCCAACGGGCCGAGTTTACCGATCAATTCCGTATGGATCCAGAATTGATAGACAAGGCTAAACCCTGAAAACAAAAAGATCATCTCAACCGGGAAACCGATCAATGGCAAAGGCAGCCAAAAGATGAAGGTGCAAGCGATGGAGCCGGTCCAGGTCTGCCGTAAAGCGGTGGATAGGTTATAATGCTGCGAACTGTGGTGGATAACATGGCTGGCCCAGAAATAGCGGCTTTCATGGCTGATCCGGTGAAACCAATAATAGGCCAAATCTTCGGCCAGAAAACACAGCGCCAAAGACCACCAAGCCCAGGGGATCTCAAATAGCTTATACTGGCTCACCCAATAGAACGCCCCGGCCCCCAGGCCGCCAGCCAGGATTTTCAGCACGCCATTGCCCAGGCCCATGCCGAGGCTGGCCCCCATGTCGCGCACTTCATACGCGCCGCGGCCGGTCAGCCGCACGATAAGCAATTCTATGCCGATCAAGGCGATAAAGGCCGGTGCCGCCAGCGCCACGAGATCGGGGAGATGCTCTGGTGTTTGCATCGCCTTAAGCCGCCGCCGCGCGCCGCAGGCGCTCCATCCAGGGCGGTGGCTCGGCGCGTTCAAAGCGCAGCAGCAGACTGGGAAAGCCCCAATCGGCGAAGGCAATCCGCACCGCCACCCCGGCGCCCTTGGGCCGCACGCGCAGCATTTTGCTGATGGCTTGCGGCGCGAAGGCCCTCTGCACCAGCCTATCGCCCAAGGTGCGCACGGCAAACACCCGCCCATCGGCGAGCAAAGCCAGCGCCGCGCGCCGATCGGCATCGACGGCCACCTCACGGACCTGCGCGCCCAGTGCGGCCTCAAGCGCCATGGCGCGCACCTCTTGCTCATCTCCCGTCAGCAGCCTCAGTTTGCGCAAGCCCAACGCCGCCGCCATCCCCAGCAGCGTGATGATCCCCACCAGGCCAAAGAGCAAAACACCGAAATTCACGCTTGCGGCTCCAGCACGACCAAGACCTGCCCCTCTTTGAGCAAGGCCCCGACCTCGACGGCCACGCTGGCGATCACACCATCGCGCGGTGCCTTCAATGCGTGCTCCATTTTCATCGCCTCCAGCATGGCCAAGGCCTCGCCTTTCTTCACGCTCTGGCCCGGCTGCGCGGCCAACGCCACCAGCTTGCCGGGCAAGGGCGCCTTGATGTCATCGCCGCCCGCTGCATCCTCCAGATCAAAATGCGCGCCTGGCTCGATAAACACAAACACTTCGCCCTCGACCACCGCGATAGCGCTGCCGGGGCCGGTAACAAACGCGCGCTGATCAGCAAAGGCCGGGGCACCCGGATCACCCGCGATCCGCTGCGCCTCATGCTGCAGGGCTACCCACGCGCTTTGCTGGCTTTGCGCGCGCCAGCCATCGGCCAGCGCCCAGGGATCGCTGCCGCGGCGCGCCTCCAGCAGCGCATCGGCGGCCTCGTCGGCGGCGCGCTGCAGCAGGCCCTCCCGCGCTTGGGTCAAGGCTTCCAGCCCGTCCGCGATAATGCCGGTGTGCAAATTGGCGCTGGCGAAGGCCTCATTGTGCACGCAGCGCGCCAGGAAGCCGATATTGCTGCGCACGCCAAAGAAATCGATGGCGTACAATTCCTCCACCAAAGCCGCGCAGGCCTCTTCGCGGTCTTCGCGATGCACGATGGCCTTGGCGATCAGGGAATCATAGCTGGAGGGAATGCTATCTCCCGCGTCAAAGCCGGCATCGAGCCGCATGGCGCCCTCATAGGCATCGAACACCTCGATGCGCCCAATGCTGGGCCGAAAGCTTTCGCCGGGATCTTCTGCGCAAATCCGCGCCTCCAGAGCGTGGCCACTCGCTGTGATATCAGCCTGATCCAGTGGCAGTTTTTCCCCTGCGGCAATCCGGAATTGCCATTCCACGAGATCCAAGCCGGTGATGGCCTCCGTCACCGGGTGCTCCACCTGCAAACGGGTGTTCATCTCCAGAAACCAGAAGCGGTCCGCCCGCAGCGGGCCCCCTCCATCCACGATGAATTCCACCGTGCCGGCGTTTTCATAGGCCACAGCGCCGGCCACTTTGAGGGCGGCCCCCGTCATCGCCGCGCGCACGTCATCCGTCATGCCGGGGGCTGGGGCCTCTTCAATGACCTTCTGGCGGCGGCGCTGCAGCGAGCAATCACGCTCAAACAGATGCACCAGCCCGCCATGCTTATCGCCAAACACCTGCACCTCGATATGGCGCGGGCGCTGCACCAGCTTTTCGATGAGCACGCGGTCATCGCCAAAGGCGGCCTTGGCTTCGCGCTGGGCGGAGGCCAATTGGCTGGCGAATTCGTCTGCCGCCCGCACTTCGCGGATGCCGCGACCGCCCCCGCCGGCGATGGCCTTGATCAGCACCGGAAAGCCGATGGCTTTGGCCTCTTTCAGCAGCCGCTTTTCGCTTTGCTCCTCACCCTGGTAGCCGGCCAGCACCGGCACGCCTGCGGCGATGGCGATGCGTTTGGCCTCGTCTTTGAGGCCCATGGCGCGGATGGCATGGGGCGTGGGGCCGATCCAGATCAAGCCGGCCGCGATCACCGCTTCGGCGAATTCGGCATTCTCGGAAAGAAAGCCGTAACCGGGATGGATCGCCTCCGCGCCCAAGGCCCGCGCGGCCTCCAGCACGCGGTCATGGCGCAGATAGCTCTCTTGCGCCGGGGCCGGGCCCAGCAGAAAGGCGCCGTCCGCTTCACGCACATGCTTGGCCTTGGCATCGGCTACCGAATACACGGCCAGCGGGCGCACGCCCATGGCCCGCGCGGTGCGGAAAATACGGCAAGCGATTTCGCCGCGATTAGCGACCAGAACGGATTGAAACATGATGCCTACCCGAACGCCTGATCGCCCGCGCGGTCAAGTGCGGCGTCAAAGCCCGCCGCCCACGCCTCAACCCGTTAACCCCATGATTACGATGGTCGACACAAATACCGAGAGGCAAAACGCGGCCGCGATCAAAAGATAAAGCGTTCGCCAAATCGCGCCAATCCAGCCCAGGGCATAGGCACCCTTCAGGTGGAAGAACGTGTGCACGGGAATGCCAATGCATGCCAACAGGCCGATAAAGATTTCCACATTGAATGGTAGGGCCCCAAGACCCAGCAACATGATCAGCAAAAGTGACGAGAAAGACAAGGCATTCAGAATGAAAACCGTGTGATCAAAAAGCGTCACGTTCCGCTTCCAGGCAAACATCAGCCAAATGAATGGCAGCGAAATCGGCACCAACAGGAATGAGTATTTATAGGCGGTATTTTGGATTTTGTAGAGGCCAAGCTCCGGGTTGGCCAGCTTGGCATGGATTTTCTTATTCCAAATTTTATTGCCGGTGTTGATCTTGATTTTTCCGGCCTGTTCGGCTTTTTTGATCTCCTCAAAAAAAGAGTTTGGAGATTCTTCGCCTGCCCCCAGCGCATCGATGTTGAGGCTTTCGCCATTAATGGCGACATCGGCCTCTGGTATGTCCTTAATCAGGGACGCGCCGGACGCCAAGGACGCCTCCTGCCGCTCCAGTCTGGCCAGCAGTGCGCGCAGGCCCGCGGCCTTCACGCCCTCGTTTGCGGCTTCAGCCTCTTGGGCACGCTGGATGAGTTTGGGCTTGGCCTTGCCCAGCGCCTCGGCATAATGATCGCTCCGCGTCAAAAGGGCTTCCAGCGCGGCATTTTCTTTTTCGAGGGCGCTCAGGGCCGTTTGGGCCTGGGCGTGCTGGATGCGCGCGCCTTCCACTTCGCGCAGAGCCCGTTCCAGCTGAACGCCATCAGCAGCCAATCGCGCCTCAGCCTCCGCGGTATCGGCACGGTCCAGGCGGGTTTGCGCCATGGCCATATCCGCGCTGGCTTTTGCGAGATCCGTCCGCACCTCGGTGCGCTCGCTGCGCACCTGTGCAAGGGTCTGGCCCGTTGGTTGCTCGCTCCATGGCGCTTTGATCCACGAAAACGCGAAGAACATCAGGAAGATGGTCAACAGAAAAAGCGCCAGCGGCGAGATGAAGCGGGCGCGCTTGCCATACACATAATCGCGCGTGAGCGTGCCGGGCCGAAAGATCAGCAGCGGCAAGGTGCGCCAGGCTTTGGTATCGAAGTGCCAGATACCGTGGATGAATTCTTCGATCATATGGCCCAGTGTGCGGTGCACATGGGCCGTCTGGCCGCAGGCATGGCAATAATTGCCGACAGTTTGGGCCCCGCAATTGGCGCAGGGCCCAAACTGTCGGCAATTATTGCC
>JAKFWI010000159.1 GCA_021731965.1 Hyphomonadaceae bacterium
GGCATCCAGCTTGCGCTTGAAATTATCGATTTCATGGGCCCAATTTGGGCTTTGCGGATGGCGTTCAGGATAGGCTGCCACCGAAATCTCAAAAGGCGCGATGGCACGCGCGCCTTGGGTCAGCTCCACCGCATCGCGATAGCCATCGGGGTGCGCCTCAAAGGGCTGGCCTGGCCCAGCAGGCGCATCCCCGCGCAGCGCCACCAGATGGCGCACGCCTTGCTCCCAATAGGCACGCAGCACCGCATCAACCTCGGCGCGCGAGGCACCAACGCAGGTAAGATGCGCCGCGGGGGCAAGGCGCGTCTCAGCCAAAATGCGGCCCAAAGTGCGGTGGGTGCGATCCCGTGTGGAGCCGCCCGCCCCATAGGTGACAGAAACGAAAGATGGCTCCAGCGGGGCCAGCCGCGCGATCGCGGCCCATAGCTTGGCCTCCAGCTCCTCGGATTTGGGCGGGAAAAACTCAAAGGAAACCGCGGGCGGCGGGCGCACACTGGCCCGGGCCAAGGCCCCCTCGATCAGCCGATCTGGCAAAGCGCTCATGGATTGCGACCCGTGCCAAGCAGGGGTTTTTGCGCGGCGCGCTCCGCCCCCCAAATCTTCACCGTCAGTTTTTCTTCCGCACCCGGCTCGGCGGCCAAGGTGATTGGCGCGCGCGGCACCAAGCCGGCACTGATGATCCAATGTTGCACCTCGCCATCGGCAAAGCCCAAACGGCGATGGGCATGGGCTTCACGCAGGAATTCCAGCGTGTGGGGCGCGAAATCCACGATAAGTAGACGCCCCCCGGGGCGCAGCAGTTTGGCCGCCTCCAGCACGGCGCGGCCAGGATCGGGCAAAAAGTGCAAAACCTGGTGCACCGTCACCAAATCCGCGCAGGCCTGAGGAAAAGGCGGGGCATAGACATCGCCCAGGCGCACGCCCGCATGGCCCGCGCCCGCCTTGGCCAAGGCCGCGCGCGCGATGGAAAGCATTTGCCGGTTGGTATC
Organism: Hyphomonadaceae bacterium; assembly: GCA_021731965.1. Lineage (GTDB taxonomy): Bacteria > Pseudomonadota > Alphaproteobacteria > Caulobacterales > Aquidulcibacteraceae. The sequence continues at coordinate 990 of JAKFWI010000159.1, forward strand.
AAAGCCCTCGGCGCGCTGCACGCGGCCCATGAATAATTCGAGCATCCGCCCCTGCCCGGCCCCGACATCCACCAGGAAATCGAACGGCCCGGGCCCGGCCTCCGCCAGGATCGCCGCCTCGACATCCGCTTCAGGCAAATGCAGCGCCCGCAGGCGCGCCCAATCGGAGGCATTGGCATCGAAATAGGCCGCCGCGGTCTCGGCCCGGCCCAGATGCACATCGCGCAAGCGCTCGCCGTCACGCGTCAGCACCGCGTCGCCGGGATCGATCGCGGCCACCAAATCCACCACCAATCGGTGCGCCATGCTGCCCAATGCCGGTAGCTTGTAAAACACCCAGGAGCCCTCCGGTGCACGCTCCGCCAGGCCCGATTCAGTGAGCACTTTGAGATGCCGGCTGACGCGCGGCTGGCTCTGATCCAAAGCCTGCGCCAATTCGCCCACGGCCAATTCTCCTTGCGCCAACAGCGCCAAAGCCCTCAGGCGTGAAGGCTCCCCGGCCGCCCGCAGGGCATTGACCAGCCAAGACAGCGCAACATGCTCCGGGGCGGGTTGGTTGGACATAAACATATGTTGATACGCGCAAATGGTTTCCCCACGATAACGGAAGGGTGGCGCGGCGCAAGCCTGGACTGCGATTTGAAACAAAAAAAGCCGATGATGGATGGTGGATGCATGCTGCAATGCAGTGTAACACCCTCGGGCTGCGGTTTTTCAGGAGGCATAAGTGCTGGCTATTGCCTTGTTCCTTGGCGGCGCGGTCGCGGCCGCGGCGCTGGAAAGCGCTGCGCTGCCGGCTTTGCCGGCTGGGCTGGTGGCCGACAAGGCCTATGCCGTGATCGATGGCTGCCAGGGCCTGGCTCTGCAGGCCGAAGCCAACCTCGGGGCCGTCGCGCAGTTAATCACGCTCAGCGATTCCCTCACGCAGCGCTTCGTGTTGCGGCAGACGCCAGGCGGCGTGCAATTGGAGGCGATCGCGCTCCCGCTACGCCTGCGCGCCGTGGCGGAGGGGCTGCAATTTGGCACCCAAGGAGATGATTTCACCGTCAATGCGCGCGGACCAGGCCAATATGAGCTCGGCCGCGCTGATGGCACTCCCTTTTTGAGCACGCCATGCGCGCAGCCCTGGCGGATCGAGCAATTCCCGGTGGTCTCGCCTACGCGCCGCAGCGTTTGGGTGGATATTGCCGCACCGGGTGGCGGCGATGGCACGCGGGCCAAGCCTTACAACGCCATCCAGGCCGCCGTTGGCAAGGCCCGCCCCGGCGATTACATCCGCGTTGCGCCGGGCATTTACCGCGAGACCGTGTTGTTTACCCGCGCCACGAGCGGCACCAAAGACGCCTGGGTGGTATTGGCGGCCAGCGAGCCGCTGCGCACCTTGATCCTGGGCTCCGGAGAGGGGCCGGTGATCGATTTGCGCCAGGCCCACCATATTGAAATCAATGGCTTGGCGCTAAACAACAGCGGCACCGGCGATTGCCTCTTCGGTCGCGGCGGCACGCATCATCGGATAATTGGCCTCTATGTGGCGAATTGTGGCGGGGGCGGCATCGGCCTGACGGGCGATTACGAGTACGTTGAGGGGAATGTCGCCGCACGCAACGCCAAGCGCAGCGTCTGGCAAAACAGCGGCATCTCGATCTGGCAAGCCAAAGCATCGCCGCTGCGCAAGGGCGAAAAGCCCGAGCTGCGCCTGATCGTGCGGCGCAATGCTTCGTTTCTCAACGACAATCTCGTGCTCGCACCCGGCTCGACAATCGTCACCGATGGCAATGGCATCATCCTGGACGATGCCCGCAACACCCAGGCTGGCTCCAAATGGGCCCCCTATCCGCACCGCGCGCTGGTTGAACAGAATCTCGTGTTCGGCAATGGCGGCTCTGGCTTGCGGGTGTTTCGTAGCGATCGGGTCACGCTGCGCTACAACACCACCTACGCAAATGATCGCTCCAAGCTGGCGCGCGGCTCCGGCCAGGCCGAGATCGGCACCAATGAATGCTTCGATTGTTACTGGACCGGGAATTTGGCTGTGAAGCCAATGGTGCAGGGGCGCCAGCGCATCGTGTTTGATTACAACACCCGCAATGTGCGCTATCTCGACAACGTGTTTTTCGATCCGCGCCCCGACATTGCCCTCGCGCATCGTGAAGGGCCCAGCGCCGCATCGCTGGACCTTTCGCGCAACATCTCCGATACTGAGCCGGTCTTTGCACGTCCCGAGCTAGACGAAACCGCTTCGTTTGTGGTTTTAGGATGGAAAGGCCGTGTACCGGCCACGCTTGGGCAGATTGGTGCACGGCCCGAGCTGATACCCTCGCTAAAGCGCCCGGACGTGTTGAAACGACTTGGCGATTTCGGCGAAGCGCCTCAATAGGTATCCATTCGCGTGCGTCACCGCACGAAAGTCGAAACGGGGAATTCATGCGCACAATCGCCTTGGCAGCCGTGATGTTGGCCTGCGCAGCCGGCGCGGCCCATGCCAATGAAGACGCGGTGAAGCCAGATGGGCTTGCCGCCAATGCCGAGCCGATAGACGCACTCGCCTCGGCCGAACCGACCGACGCTAGCGCCGCGGCGCAGGAAGCGCAGGATGGCGCGCAGGCCTTGCAGGAACAAAGCGCGGAGCCTGAGGCCGCGTCCCGACCCGGCGTTTCCACCGAGGAGCGGGTCATCCCTGATCCCTGGGAAAAATTCAATCGCGCCATGTACGCCGTCAATGATGTGCTGGATCGCTTCATCCTGGCCCCGGCGGCCATCGCTTATGCGGTGGTGACGCCCAAGCCGCTACGGCGCGGCATCAACAACGCGTTGTCCAATGCGAATGCGCCGGTAGTGATCGGCAATGACCTGCTCCAGCTCAAATTCAAGCGCGCGGGTGTGGCCATTGCCCGATTGGCCGTGAACAGCACCATCGGAATTGGCGGGTTTTTGGATGTCGGCGCGCGCATCGGCCTCAAAGAACACACCGAGGATTTTGGCCAGACGCTGGGCAAATGGGGCGTGAGCACCGGCCCTTACGTGTTCTTGCCGTTGCTGGGCCCCACCACCGTGCGTGATGGGGTGGGATCTGGCGTGGATGTGGTGATGACGCCCTTCGCGTGGACGGAATTTGCGGGCTATCGCGTGTTGCGCTGGTCTCGTGCGGGCTTGACGGCTCTCGACGCGCGTGCGGACGCCTTGCGCCCCTTGGCGGAATTGCGCCGCACCTCCGCTGACCCCTACATCACCATCCGCACCTTTTACGCTTTGTCCCGCAAAAGCGCGATAACTGATGGCGCAGAAGATGCCGGAGATTTGCCAGAATTTGCTGATCCACTCGAAGTCGATGGAGCCGCCGACGCCGGGACGCAAGACGGCGTGCCAGCCGAAGAGCCGACACCGGACCCGGAACCCCAGGGGGAACAGAATCTGGCTGGGTCTACTTTTAGTCCACAGGGGGCCCCTTTGGGCTCCACGGCCGCGCCGGCCTTTGCCCCGGTTGAAGCTGCGCTTGAGCATCTGTACTGAGAGACGCACTGAGCTAATCTTGCGCTTAGTGCCGCGAAAGGACCTACATGTTTGCCACTCTCCTCCGCCGTGTCGGGCTTTTGCTTTCCGCTTTAGTGCTCGCATCGGCGATCAGCACCATGAGCGCGCGGGCGGATCCGGCCGCCGACAGCTTCGTGCAAAAGAACGCGCAAAATGCTTTGATCCAGCTGAATGACCCGGCCCTCACCTTGACGGAACGGCGCGAGCGCTTCGGCGCGCTGATGGATCAATTCGCTGACCTGCCGCGCATTGCCGAATTCGTGGTGGGCCGCTACGCGACCCAGCTGCGCCGCGACCCGGCCTTGTACAAAGAATGGCAAAGCGTGTTTCGCGACTACGCGCTGACTGTCTATGCCGGCCAGCTCGATCAATATTCTGGCGATAGCGTCAAGGTATTGGCCGGCGGCAAGGATACGATGATCAACGGCAAGCGCTATGCCGTGGTGCCGACGGAAATTTCCCGGCCCAATGGCGATATCCTGCGTGCCAATTGGCGGCTGATCCAATCGGCTGGAGGCTGGCGCGTCGTGGACGTGGCCCTTGCCCGCGGCGATAACATCATCTGGTTGGGCATCCAGCAACGCCAGGATTTCCTCGCCCAGCTTGGTCGCAATGGCGGCAACGTGCGTGGCTTGGTCAATGACGTGCGGGCACAGACCAAGACCATCAAGGATTTGATGGCGCAGCGCCGGACGTAGAGCGGATCCCGATTTAACTGACTCAGGTCAAATCGGGTGAATCCGCTCTGCGCTAATGTATTAGCCCCGATCTCGTCCTAAAACCGCGTTACACTTTTCGGGAACGGGTCTAAAGCTGCCCGCTACGCGCCGGTCTCGGGGTCTTGGCTGGTGGCGGCGTGCGGCTGCGCCAACGGCGTGGCAGAGGTGCTGGGCGTGATTGGCACGGTGAGCGGCTCCGCGCCTTCCTCTGGCAAATCCACCGGCTGCGCCTGGAAATCTTCGCTGAAAGCAATGTGCTGGGCCGCGCCCGCTAACGTGCGCTGCGCGGCCGCGCGCGTGGACTGCGCATCGTGCAAATCGCGGTTACCGGCGTGCTTCAGGGCGGGTTTGGAAGCCTTGCTGCCGCTCTCGCGGCTCACAGCATAGACGCCAGCCCCAACGGCAACGGCGGTGGCGGCCCAGAACAAGGCCCGTGTCAAAGTTGGCCCATTGGACTTGCTGCGCTGCACGGTCGCTTGATCGGCGCTGACCTGCGCCGCCCGGCGGGCCGCAGCCAAATAGGAGGGCTCGCGCGCGGTGCGGCTCTGCGTCGCGGCATCGGCCAATGGCGAGTTGAACAAATCGTCCGTGGAGTTCACCGGAACCGAGGGCGCGCGCTCTACGCGCATGGCACCCGTCAAGGTGATGGCATCGCTATCGTGCGGGCCCAGCACCAAAGGGGCACCGCTCGCATTGCCCGCATTGGCCAACAGCACATCGACGGGATCCAAAGGCTCCGGTGCGGGCTCCGGTGCGGGCTGTATTGCGGGCGCAAAAACGGGCGCTCCGGCACCGTCTGACGCGGCCTTGGCTTGCACCAAAGTAGCGCGGCGTTCTTGTGCCGTCTCGACCGGTGCGAGCAAAGCCTCGATGGGATCAGCCACCGGCGTGGGCGCTTGACGACGCGATGAATCGCGCGAAATCGCCGCGTCCAACGCGTCGACGAGATCGTAGCGCGGCACCGGTGCCTCGGCATAATCATCGATGAAGTGATCTTCGAGATGCACATCGTGGTCGCGGGCGAGGAAAGCCGGCGCGGGAATGTCTTCATCCTCGAAATCGGAAAAATCTCCCTCCTCGGTCGCAATTTTCGGTGCCGGGATCGATTCCGGCAGCCCGCGCAGGATGCCTTGCGCCGGAATGGGGCTCTCGGGCTGGCGGATTTCGGCGGGGGGGCCAAAGCGCGCCTGGCTGTCCGCGAATTTGCTTTCAAGCACCGCCTGGCGCTCTTGTGCAGCGGCTTCGCTGCGCCGTTCGAAATCGGCAAGGCGCGCTTCCAAATCCTGCAAGAGCAAACGCTGGCGGTGATCCATGCGATCGGCCAGCTCGATGATTTGCGTGCCGACCTGCTCCAAGGCCTGCCCGGCGCGGCGCTCCCCCGCCGAGGCGCGCTCTTCGATGCGGGCGGATAGCGCCGAGAGCGCCTCGTGCGTGTGGCTGGCGGCACCGAGGGAATCGGATTCCAACGAGGCGAAGCGTGCCTCCAGCCGCCCGGTGGCGCTGACGGAATCGTCCAAGCGGGCCTCGACGCCGCGCAGGCGCCGATCCTGTGATTCATTCCAGCGTTTGAGCTCGATCGACACGGTCTCGCCCAGGGCTTCTTGGGATTTGCCGAAATGCGTGATCCGGTTGAGCGCCTCGCTGAGGCCCGTGGCCAGCGCGCCGGTTTCGATGGCGGCCGCGGTCTGCTCCAAGCGCCGCTCGAATTCTTGGCGGGCGATCCGAATGGCCGCCTGCATCTCGTCCGTCAAGGCATCGCTGCGCGCGGCGAATTCTTCCTGTAGCCGGGCTGTTTCCTGCGCCAGTCGCGCCTCGCCCAATTCCCGCACGCGCGCTTCGAGCGCGCCTTGCGCGTCCTCCAGCGTGCTGAGCGCGATGGCGCTGCGCGCCGCGGCCTGGTCTATGCGGTCTTCGGTGATACGGGCAATGGCGTCGCATCGCTCATTCGCGGCGGCCCGCGCAGCCTCGCTTACAGCCTCGGCGCGCGCCGCACTGGCTTCGAGCCGCGCGCGCACGTCGGAAAGGACGCTTTCCAAATTTTCGCGCTGGTTGGCAGCGGTGACGACCTCTTCGGCGATCAGGTTTTGCGCCGTTTCGACGCGCGCACTTAGGTCCGTCAG
>JAKFWI010000210.1 GCA_021731965.1 Hyphomonadaceae bacterium
AAGCTGAGGCGGGCGAAAAGGGCGGCGTGCGCGTTGCCAAGCAGCCCGAAGAGGTCGGCCTCTATGCCTCCCAAATGCTTGGGCGCACGCTGGTGACGCTGCAAACCGGCCCGGCTGGCCGCGTGGTGCGCCGGCTTTATATCGAAGAGGGCGCGGATATCGCGCGCGAGCTTTATCTTTCCGCTTTGGTGGATCGCGAGACGGGGCATGTGGCCTTTGTGGTCAGCCAGGATGGCGGCATGAATATCGAGGATGTGGCCCATAATACTCCCGATCGCATCGCCACGATCGATATCGCCCCCGCCAGCGGGCCCACCCAGGCCGATGGGGAGCGCATCGCCACCGCTTTGGGGCTGACGGGTGATCTCATCGGCCAATGCGTGACATTGGTGCGCAATCTCTACGACGCCTTCGTCAAGAGCGACATGGCGCTCCTGGAAGTTAATCCGCTGATCGTCACCGGAGATGGGCGGCTGGTTTGCCTCGATGCCAAAGTGGGCTTTGATCCCAACGCCGTTTTCCGCCACGCGGAATGGGCCGATCTGCGTGATTTTGCGGAGGAAGATGACAAGGAGATCGAGGCCTCCAAATATGATCTGGCCTATATCGCCCTCGATGGGGAAATCGGCTGCATGGTCAATGGCGCGGGCCTGGCCATGGCCACCATGGATATCATCAAGCTGTTCGGGGCGGAGCCGGCCAATTTTCTCGATGTCGGCGGCGGGGCCAGTAAAGAGAAGGTGACGGCGGCGTTCAAGATCATCACCGCCGATCCGAAGGTCAAAGGGATCCTGGTCAATATCTTCGGCGGCATCATGAAATGCGACGTCATCGCCGAGGGCGTGATCGCCGCTGTGCGGGAAGTCGGGCTCGAAACGCCTTTGGTCGTGCGGCTGGAAGGCACCAATGTGGAATTGGGCAAGCAAATCATCCGCGAAAGCGGCCTTAACGTCATCCCCGCCGACGATCTAGAGGACGCGGCGCGCAAGATCGTGGCCGCGGTGCGGGGCTAGAGCGGATCCCGATTTGACTGGATCAGGTCAAATCGGGTGAATCCGCTCTACATTAGTGTATTAGACCCGTTCTCGTCCGAAAACCGCGTCACACTTTTCGGGAACGGGTCTAGCCCGCATGCGATTAGGAGGCTCGGCTCATGAACTGGTGACTCTGGTTGCGAACGTCAGGGGCGGGACACTAGTTTCAAAGGGCCAGTGATGATCGGCCAATGCTGTTTTGTGCTTAAGGGGCGTTCATGAAATCGAACCATTTCAATTTGGCCAGTGTCGGAGCCCTCGTGATGAGTTGGGCCTTGGCGGCGCCTGTGCACGCGCAGGCCCCCGCGCCGGCAGCGGACCCGATCGCCGCTTGCCGCAGCGAAGCCACGGACGCGGCGCGTATCGCCTGCCTGGAGCGCGAGGTGCAAGCCTTGCGCGCCGAGCGCAAGGGGGACGCAGTGCCTCTGGGCCTCGGCGAGCCCGGTGCCTCCACGACGCTGGCCCGGCCGGCAACACCCGGTACGACACGTTTGCCCCCCAATCCCGATGGTGCGACGCAAGGCCCGGTGCGATCGCCCGATTTGACGCCAGTCGCCCCGCCGCAATTGGGTGACGAGCAGGTGGTGCAGCGCGAGGAGCGGCGCAAGCCGAAAAAACAGCGTAAGGTTGAGCAAACGCGCCGGCTGGAGGCGCGGGTGGTGGATTATGCCTATACCGCCAGTGAGCGGCTGTTGCTGGTGCTGGATAATGGCCAGGTGTGGATCCAGTTGACCGGCGATGTGGCCAAACCCACTTTGCGCGCTGGCGGGGCCTATCGCGTCACCATCAAGCGCGGTGCACTCAGCGGATATCGCCTGACCATTGCTGATGTCACCATCGTGGTTGAGCGGCTAAAGTAACGCCCCCCCAGGCACTTGGTTTTGCATGTGTTGTTCAAAGAAAAGGCGCGCCCCGAATAGGAGCGCGCCTCAGCTTTGTTTGGTAACATTCTTTAGAAGCGCACCGCTCCGTTGATGAAGAAGGTGCGGCCGAAAAGATCATAGCCTGACGAGGTCACCGCATTATTCCGTTGATTGGCCAAGCCGGCATCGATCAGCGGAGGTGTCCTGTCTGCAATGTTCCGCACCCCGAAGGTCAAGGTGTAATTGTCTTTGGTATAGGCCAGTGACGCATCATGATACCAAACGGGGGGTACAAAATCGACGGTAATGCTGCCAGCAGCTATTCTTTGCGCAGCAGTCTGCGCAGGCAATTGGTCTAGAAAGCGAACCGCCGAGGCGGTGGTTGCATCACCATCACCGGCTCCGATGCGCCGGTTTTCAGTGATCAGGCTCCACGGCCCCCAATTCAGTGCCGCGACATTGTTAAACCTGACGGCGGGCGAGCCGATTTCTCCCACATTGTCATCCCGATCCGCGGCGGAAAAGGTCTCGATCTCCGCTTCAAGTTGGTAGGACGTTGTGGTCGAGTGGGTGAAGTTGATGGGCGTTCCCGCAATCGTGAAGGGCAGGTCAAAGCCCAAGCGCGTGTTGATATCCACACCCTTGGCCGTTTGTTCGCCAATATTGAAAAAGGAAACATTGACGGAGTTGATAATATTGCTTGCCGCCGCACCGCCGGGCCGAGTTATGAGGCTGCAAAACGCGCTGGTCAAATTCGGGAAATTCGGGTCGAGATAGCAATTGTTGATGATGAAGTCGGCTGGAGGCTCCGAAACCGTGCTCCTGATCCGGAAGTTGTAATAACTCACCGCCAAGCTGAAATCGAACGCATCCGACCAGGGTTGCGTGATCCGGCTGGTAATGGTGAATGAGCGCGAACGCTCTGGGTCCAGGTTGGCATTGCCACCCGATACAGTCGGGATTGTGGTGATGCCTTGGGTGCCCAGCACGGTTGAGTCTGGCAGGCCATCGCCATCTGTATCGGTGAATTGCACGCCGGCGGCGATGCAATTGGGGATGAGCGTGGAAAGGATCGATGACCCCGCCGCCGCAACGATGTTCTGGTTGATGCAGGGATCGAGATTGCCGCCAATGCCGCCGCCTTGATCCGCCAGGAATTGCTCGCGAAGGTTAGGGGTCCGGAAGGAGGTGCCATAGCCGCCCGAAAGAGAGAACCATTCAACGGGCTGGTATTGCAGGTGGCCACGATAGGTGACGGCCCCACCAAAATTTGATTCATTAGTATAGCGAACCGCGCCGTCAATATTCAACGCGTAAACTAAGGGTTTGTCTCGAATCAGTGGGATATCGACTTCCCCGAAGAACTCATAAAAGCGCCGCGCGCCGTTGGTTTGACCCTCTGTTGACGGGCTCTCAGCCGCGTTCGTGCCGAAAACGCCATCTGTGGAATTTTGTGATGTGATCACATCGCGGCGCCATTCGGCCCCAACGCCTGCCGTGATGTCTCCGCCCCAAGGGGATTTTACGATATCGCCGGAGACAAAGCCGTTCCAGACATATTGCTCAATGGCCGTGCGATTGGTGCGCTGGCCAATAAGGTAATCCGCTTCTTCTGGGGTGAACGCGCCCTCGCCATTGCCGCCGGTGAAAATATTGGGCGCGAAGAAATTCACAGGCACGCAGGCGTTCGAAGTCAAGAACGCGCCATTCTGGTCCGTGTCGTTAGGGATGCCGCAAGTCAGCCTGCCTGCATTTGGGCCAGTGGCGATTTGGCGTAAAGTAAGCGTCGCCAGTTCGAGGTTGGGCTCAAACAAGATTGGCTGTGATTGGAAACCGATGCCGCGATCATAGGAGAAATAGGTATCCCATTTCCAGTCTTTATCGGCAAACCAGCCCGCGTCGATATCCCCGCGAAAGCCGGAGACGAAGCGGAATTGCTCCAACTCAACATCGCGCCGCTGGGGAATGCTATCCAGCGTCAAGATGGGTGCGACATCAATCGGGAAGGGATTGAGCGGGTTGTCGACGGTCACCGGGGCACCGTTGGTAATAACCGGATCAAAGCCGCCATTGATCGGGCCGTTCGGATCACGCAGGGTAACTAAAGGAATTCTGCCGCGAATGTCGGGGAAGATTTGCTCGGTTGCCGCGAAAGACACGGTGCGGCGGTTGAGGTAATAGGCTTCATAATAAAACTGTGTGTTGCCGAAGCTGTTGAAATCAAAAGATCCGAGCGTCACAATCGAGAAACGCCCCAAATCCCCGACCAAATCGGAGGCGCGCCGCTCGTCCTGGTCAGTATAAAAGTCCAGCAGCGGGAAGCGCGTCGAGGAATTGCCCGGTGTCGCCGCGAGGGCCGGGTCAAACAAGGGTGCCTGCGGCACAGGCAAGCCAAACCCCGACGAAAAATTGGGCACACCAATGTCCGTGCGGCCGGGCGTGTAGAAGAAGAACAAGTCATCGCCAGCGCCGACGCCCGCGCCTGGGAAGGGCGGTGGGAAGCCCGCCGGCAGAGAGCCCGGGGCAACAACGACATTGTCGAAGAAACCGCTCCGGGTCAACTCGCGTCGCCCGCCATCGGGGCCAATGCTGATTTCCCGCAAAGAGGAAGAGAAATCGCGCTCGCCAGTTCTTACGCGCTCGCGCTCATACCATTCGGCACTGAACACGATGCGGGCGCGATCACTCTTTGCGCCAGCCAGAACTGAGGCTTGATAGATATTGCCGCCAGAATGCTGCGGTTGCTGAAAATTGGTTGTGATTTCGAGGCCTTCAAAATCGTCACGTAGACCTACATTGACTACGCCGGCCACAGCGTCAGCCCCGTAAATTGATGAGGCACCCTCGGAAACGATTTCGACAGTTTTGACGAGGTTGAACGGGATCAGGTTTATGTCTGGCTGGGAAGGCGCGCCGCGCACGCCGGTCGCGGCGAGGCGCCGGCCATTGATCAACACCAAAGTGCGGGCCGGGCCCAAATTGCGCAAATTGACGTTGGACGATCCAACGCCGCCATCTGGTGGCGCTTCCGTGGCGTTGGAATTCCCCGCGTTGGAATTAAAGGTTTGGTCGATCTGGTTGCCGTTGGCCACGGTCGTGCGCGAGAGCAAATCCTGGATGGAACTGACGCCGATCCTCCGTTGCTCTTCGACATTGATGGATTGCAGCGGTGTGGGACTGGAGAAGGAATCGCGCCGCAAGCGCGAGCCTGTGACCACGATTTCCTCTTCTTTGTCCGCTTCCGCAGCCGCGGCCGCAGCCGGTGTCGTTTGGACGGCATCTTGCGCGGCGATGGGGCTTGTCTGGGACGGCTGCTGCGCTGCCGCCTTGCCCGAAAACAATAATGCACAAACCGCAACGCCGCTGAATAGCTTAAAATAGCCTGTCATATCAATCCTCAAGCAGGAGTAAAATGGCCAATCCGCCGTGACTTAGCGCGGCGAACCAGCCTCTTTGTTAATTCCTGACTATTAAATGTATGTCCAACCGGCATCGTCAAGCCTCTGGCTTGTTGGAAGGCTTGTCGCGCGGGCAAGTTCGCGGGCGGTGTAGCAATTTGGACACGAAATTGTCGTTTTTCGATATCCTGCGCTAGCGAACTTTTGGGGGCGGAGTGATAACCAGGCCTATTCGTCTATAAAGAATCAGCGACAGGCGGCTGATGTCCTGCGATCAACTGGTGCTGCCACGCAACGGCTGTTTTTTCGCCGCGCCCTGGCCATGATGGTTTAGCCCTTCTGCAGGGCGCGCTCGATCCGGCGATCGGGGATGAGCCAGATCAGCGCCACCAGCACATAGGCGCAAAGGCCCAGGCGCGAATCGACAAAGCAGGCACCGATGCCTGCAACATAAATCAAAGGCGAAAGCCGACCCTTCCAATCGGCTCCGATGGCGCGGGTGAGCATGGCATCGGGCCCGTGCGCCCGTACGATCATGGTTTGGAGGATGAAATAGGCGATGGCAGGGGCCAACAAGGAGCAGCCGTATAGCGCTGCTGGCCAGGGGCCGCCATCCGTGGCATTCAGCCAGGAGGTGGTGAAGGGTACCAAAGACAACCAAAACAGCAAATGCATGTTGGCCCAAAGGATGGAGCCGGTTACCCGCTGCACGGTGTGGAGCATGTGGTGGTGGTTGTTCCAGTAAATCGCTACATAGACAAAGCTAAAGGCGTAACTGAGGAAAGTCGGCCACAGTGCGACCAGTGCGCCCAGGCTGGAATCGTGCGGGGGATGCAGTTCCAGCACCATGATGGTGATGATGATGGCGATGACGCCATCGCTAAACGCCGCCAGACGATCCTTTTCCAACGCTTCACTCCCTCGCGCAGCCAAGCCCGGGGGAGGTCATAGGCGATTAGCGGGGCGCGTGCGAGATGTGCGTTGGAGTCTCCGTTTTGATCAATCCGAATCGGTTTGATCGCGGTTCGATGCTCGAAAGCTTTCCGTGGAGCGCTTCCGCAACCTATCGATGACGCGTGCATCGATCGGATTAGGCGGTCTGAAAGCCGCGTCACACTTTTCCTGTAAGCGCTCTAATGGACATCGGCCGCGCCAAGGATGGCACCGGCCGCGCCTTGCTGGACCAACACCGCGAAGCGGCTGGCTCCCTTGGAGGTGAGGCTGGCGAGATCGACCTGATAGGTTTTGGCATCTTCGGTGGCTTTGCCCACGCGTGCCTCACCGCGCACCACATTGGTGTACACCACGCGCGTGCCGCTATTTTCTCCCCGCCCGATCGCCACCGCCGCCGACGGCTCATAGCCAACCAGCAAAATGTCGGCTCCGGCACCGCCTGAGACGGTGATGGAAAGCTTGTTGCCGGGCTGGCGGGCGGCCTGGACGCTGGCGAGTGCTGGCTTGGCCCCGGCAGCACTTATGGCACCGCGGATGGCGCGCTCATCGCTGCCAACTCCGCCCCAGCGGCCGTCAACGACCAATTGCGGCGTGTAGACACCGGGGCGACCTGCGAGGCCCGCTTGATAGGCACGCTGCTTGGCGGTGTTTTCCGGACGCGCCAGGGTGTCTTTCCAGCCGAGATCATCCCAATAGGTCACCGGGCGCGAGAGCACGAGCACGCCGCCCTCGGACGCCAAGCGCTGCAGCAGCGCATCGGCCGGCGGGCAAGAGGAACACCCCTGGCTGGTAAACAATTCCAGGACGACGGGGGCGCGCCCGCTTGGCACGGCCTGGGCGGAAAATGGGAGGCCGATGAGGCTCAAGGCTGCCAACACTACAGTGCGCATGGGGGATGTCCTTCCGAGACTGTCGTTCACTTTGTGCGCGGCAACAAAGGGTTCAAGGGCGGGGGCATTCTTCGACAGTCACGCGCGCGTGGACGCTACCTTTTTGGGCAAAAGCGGCGGGCTTAAGCGGCGCGATCTTCGGAGGTTTTGCGCACGCGGTAAAAACGCATGGCGCGTTGCGCGGCTTCGACCGGCACTGCCGCGTACAATTTGCCGAAT
>JAKFWI010000266.1 GCA_021731965.1 Hyphomonadaceae bacterium
CACCTTGACGTGACCATGATTGATGAATTGGCGGGAGGACCACACCGTCGGCACGAATTTGGAGCGATAGACCACAGCATCCAGGCGACTTTCCAGCAAAGCGATCAGGTTTTCTGCCGTGTTGCCCTTGCGCCGCGCGGCTTCGGTATAAATCCGCCGGAACTGCTTTTCGGTGATATTGCCGTAATAAATTTTCAGCTTTTGCTTGGCCAACAATTGCTGGCCGAAATCAGAAAGCTTGCCCTTGCGCCGCTGGCCGTGCTGGCCAGGGCCGTAGGAGCGCTTATTGACTGGGCTTTTGGGGCGCCCCCAAAGATTTTGCCCGAAGCGGCGATCGGACTTATACTTCGTCGTCGCGCGTTTACTCATGGCGCGTTGGCTCTCTATCTATGACGGGGTCCGGCCACTTCCCAGATGAAGTGGCGACTGCCCTGGCGGCGCACCCATCGACCAGTATTGCGCGCCTAGCGGCCAAGGCCCGTGGGCCAAGCCTGTTGACACGAAAGCGGGGCTTATGCGCAGCAACAGCCGCGTGTGTCAAGGAAAGAGCACTCAAAAGGCAAGGCGCGAGGTCTGCTTGGGCCCGCATCATCGCGCCGCCCGACTGGAAACACCAAACTCTAGCTGAAATGTGGCTGGGCTTGACAAAGGCGCTTCCGGATTATTCACTGAACCATATGGTTCAGTATCTTGACGTAGGCCTTGATGCCTCTTTTGCCGCGCTTTCGGATGCCACGCGGCGCGGCGTCGTGGAATTCCTCGGGCGCGCGGACGGCTCGATCACGGAGCTTGCCAAGGCGTTCCACATGACGCTCACGGGCATGAAAAAGCATGTCAGCATCCTGGAGCAGGCAGGATTCGTCACCACACAGAAGGTGGGGCGCGTGCGCACCTGCCGCCTCGGCCTGCGCAGCCTGGAGCAAGAGGCGGCATGGATCGAGCGGCACCGCCAGATATGGGCAGCGCGTTTCGACGCGTTGGATAGGGTCGTCGAGGACATGAAACAGAAGGAAAAGAGCGATGGCCATGAAGGAAGAGAATAGTGCGGCTTTGGAGGAGCCCTGCACGCAAGCGGAGCGCGCGTCAGCGCGCACTTTCGTCGTTACGCGGACCTTCAAGGCCCCCGCGCGCATCGTGTTCGAGGCATGGACCAAGCCCGATCTGCTCCGGCAATGGTGGGTGCCGAAATCCTTTGGGCTAACCTTTGTTTCGTGCGAAGCGGATGTGCGAACCGGGGGCAGCTACCGGTTTGTCTTCGCGCACCCCGCGGCTGCGCAGCCGATGGAATTCTTCGGTCGGTATCTCGAGGTGACACCGCCTAGCCGCTTGGTCTGGACGAATGATGAAGGCGGCGAAGGCGGGGCAATCACGACCGTGACCTTTGAAGAGCGCGGCAACAAAACCCTGCTCGTGATGCACGATCTCCATCCCTCGAAGGAGGCCTTGGACGAGGCCATCGCCTCCGGAAGCACGAGCGGGTGTGGTGAGCAATTCACCCAATTGGACGCGCTGCTAAGCCACCCGATCTGAAAACGGGATGGAGTTCAAAGCGCCTTTGCCTGCTCGCATTGAGCAGCTCAACCAGGCGCTGGGCTTAATGCCGCCCAGATCAAGCCGCCGCTCAGCACGATATAGGATGTCAGCGTCAAAACCATGCCCACAACGCGCGGCAGGCTGGCCCCGCCGGAGGTGCTGAGGCCGATACCGTGCAGCAGCCGGCCTGCCAGCAAGACGCCGCCGCCGGTGTGCAGCAGCCAAAGCGGGGCGGCCGGCAGCAAAGCCAAGCCCCAGAGGCCGATGAGCCCAGGTGTCAGCCATTCAGCGGCATTGCCGTGGGCGCGCACCAGGCTGCGCATCTGCGCATCGTCACCATCGCCCAGGGATATCTGCTGGGATTGGCGCCGGCGGATCACCAACCCGCCAAGCAGCAGCAGCAAGAGCAAACCAATGCCGCTATACAGCCCTGCAGCCTCAAACTTATCCATCAACACTCCCCTCGCTATGAAACGCCATGAATTCTTAAGCCGCGCAAGCGGATAGGCCCGCGGCGCATGCGGCCCTCACGGGCTGGCGGGCCAGATGGGTTGCCCAGAGCCGGGCAGGCCCAAATCCTTCCAACGCCCCGTGACTTGTTCGACCATCTGCGCCTCCATGCGCAATTGCGTTCCCCATTCACGCTTGGTTTCGGGCGGCCATTTATTGGTGGCATCGAGCCCCACCTTGGAGCCAAGGCCGCTCTCGGGGCTGGCGAAATCCAGATAATCGATGGGCGTGTTTTCGACGATGGTCAAATCTCTGGCTGGATCCATGCGCGTGGAGATGGCCCACATCACATCCTTCCAATTGCGCGCGTCGATATCGTCATCCACCACGATAATCCATTTGGTATACATGAATTGGCGCAGATAGGACCAGGCGCCCATCATCACCCGCTTGGCGTGGCCCGGATAAGCTTTCTTCATGGAAATCACAGCGATGCGGTAACTGCAGCCCTCGGGGGGCAGCCAGAAATCCTGGATTTCAGGAAATTGCTGGCGCAGCAATGGGATGAACACCTCGTTGAGCGCCTCGCCCAGTACGGAGGGCTCATCGGGCGGGCGTCCCGTAAAGGTGGTCAAATAAATCGGGTCCTTGCGCATGGTGATGGCGCTGATCTGGAAAACCGGGAAGGGCTCCACGCTGTTATAATAGCCGGTATGGTCGCCGTAAGGGCCCTCATCGCCATATTCCTCCAGCAAAACATGCCCCTCCAGCACGATTTCGGCCTGCGCCGGCACCTCCAGCGGGATGGTTTTGCAGGGCACGAGATCGAGCTTGCGCCCGCGCAGCAGGCCAGCGAATTGATATTCCGAGAGGGTATCGGGCACCGGCGTTACCGCCGCCAGGATGCATCCGGGATCAGCCCCAATCACCACGGCTGCTGGCAATGGCGCGCGATTGGTCTCTTTCCAGCGCCGAAAATGCTGGGCACCGCCCCGGTGCGCCAGCCAACGCATCAGTGTGCGGCGCCGATCGAGCACCTGCATGCGGTAAATACCGAGATTATAGTTATCTTCCCGGCTTTGGCCGGGCCCTTTGGTGACCACCAAGGGCCAAGTGATCAGCGGGGCCGGCTCTCCGGGCCAGCAGGTCTGGATCGGCAATTGGCGCAGATCGATGGCATCGCCTTCGAAGACCAGCTCCTGGCAGGGGGCCTTGGCCACGCGCCCGGGCCGCATGAACATAACGGTGCGGGCGATGGGCAGAAGATCGAAAGCGTCACGCAAGCTTTGCGGGGGCTCGGGTTGGCGCAGGAAGGCCAGCAATTCCCCGACTTCGCGTAAATCCCGGGCGGTGCGCCGCTGTTTGCCATCCATGGTCACGGCCATCGCCACGCGCCGTACCGTGCCGAACAGATTTGCCAAAGCGGGCATGCTGGCACGCGCACCATCGCTTTGCAGCGCGTGCTCAAACAACACGGCGGGCCCCGCTTGCGCCAACAGCCGCGTTTGGATTTCGGTCATTTCCAGCACGGTAGAAACAGGTGCGGACACCCGCGCCAATTCCCCCTCGCGTTCGAGAACCGCCAAAAACTCACGCAAGGATTGATAGGCCATGCGCCATGGTGGCGGGCCGCGCGGCCATTCGCAAGCGCGGCCGGATCAGATTAAAGCAGAAGCGTCGCGGTTTCGCGGGCTATGCGCCATTCGCCGTCCGGCTCGCGCCGCAGCATGACTTCATAGGGCGCGGGCTGGCGTGCCTGGCTGGAGCGGCGCATGGAGCGCACGGTCACCCAGCCCGGACCCTGGTGATCAGCGAGAATGTGCGAGTGAAAAGAGCGCTCACGCGCCTTTTTGGAAAAAGCCAAGGAGGCTTCCAGCGCGGCGCGGTAGCGCGCAACCGGGATTTCGCGGGTACGGCGCACGACACCCTGATCCATGGTGCGCTCGATCACGATTCCATCATCTGCATAGAGCGCGCCGAGGCGGGCATCATAGGCGGCCTCCAGCGCGATGAGCTGCTCAAAAACCACTTGCGCTTGCGCCATTTCCAGCGCGATGGCATCGGCCAGCATCTTGGATTGACTGCCTCTTCCCGAGCGAGCCAAACCGCCAGCCAAACCGCCAGCCAAACCGCCAGCTTGACGAACTTGCTTCTTGCGGCCCAGCATTTGAAGCTCCTGCACGGAAAAAAGGCATGCTTTCGTGGCTTATGTCTCATTTCGGGTCAAGTCCAAATGGCCGATCTTCAACATCAGGGGCCATGACCTCCGCCGCGGCCAAAGGCTGGAAGGAAATGTTGGTTCATTCCTTCTCAGATAGCGCCCACACACTGGTTTGCTTGATCTCGGAATCCTCCAGATCGCGGCTGGTAGCGATGGAATAATGCGCGAGCGGCACAAAGGCGGAGGCGGGGAAATAGCTTCTGCGCGGATCACCCACCAGCACCAGCATGCCGCGATCGCGCAGCTGGCGCAGCCATGCCAGTAAACGGGTCGCGATATCGCGATCATAGAAAAGATCGCCAACCAGCACGACTTCGGCCTCGATGGGCGTGCCGATCACATCCCCGTCCAAAACGCTGAGGCTCACCCCGTTCAGCGCGCCGTTCAGGCGGGCGGCATCGGCGGCGAAAGGGTCGATGTCATTGGCGATGGCGCTGGCGGCACCGGCCAGCAACGCCGCAATGGCACCGATGCCTGAGCCCGAGGCGATATCGAGCACCTGCTTGCCGCGTACACAATGCGGGGTATCGAGCAGATAGCGCGCCAGCGCTTGCCCGCCTGCCCAGGCGAAGGCCCAAAAGGGTGGATCGAGGCCCAGGCGGCCAAGCTCCTCCTCGGTCAAGGTCCATAAGGCCACCGCATCATCAGCGAGGTGCAATCGGATTTCCGGGCAGTGCGGTGGGTGGCAAATGGCGGTGTTGGCGCGGATAAAGGCGGCGCGATCTATGATCAATCGGGGCGCCCACCCGGCTTGGCGCGATCAGCGGCGGCCCACAGATGCAGCGCGGCCAAAGAGCGCCACGGTGCCCAGATCTGGCCATAGGCCGCCAATTCCTTGGGCGTAAAGCTGCGCGCGAACGTCACCTCCGCGCCGCGCTTGATTCCCAAATCATCGATGGGCAACACATCGGGCCGCGCCAGCGTAAAGATGAGGTACATTTCCACCGTCCAACGGCCGACGCCGCGCGCCTGCGTCAAGCGCGCGATGATCTCGCTATCGTCCAGCCCATCCAATTCCCCGAGCGGGGGGATGATGCCATCGAGGCGCTTTTGCGCGACATCGCGCACCGCGGCGATTTTCTGGCGCGAGAGGCCGGCGCCGCGCAGCGCCTCCGGTGCCGCGGCCAGCAGCGAAGCGGGTAGGGGGAAGTCTTCCCCGGGGAAAAGCGCGATCACGCGGTTGAGGATGGTCGTGGCGGCCTTGCCCGATAGCTGCTGGAACACCACCGAGCGCACCAGCGATTCATAAGGCTCACGCGCCGGTTGGGGGCTCAAGCGAATATCGGGGCCAAGCGGGATCAAGCGGGCCATGCCGGGGCAGGCCGCGGCGAGCTGGTCTTGCGGACTCATGGGAAGAGGACTTTCAAGAGGGAATCCAAGGCAAAGCAAATCGTGATGGCCAAGCCGTAAAGCGTGTTGGCGTGAAAGGCCTGCAATGGCGCCTCCGGCTGATCGCCGCGCAACCGCGTGAGCGCGAGCACCGCGCCGGCACCTAAAGCGACCAGCCCGCAAAGCGCCAAGGGAGAAGCGCCTGCCAGCCACGCCGCGGTCAGCCACAAGCCGGTGGCCAGGGCGTAGAAACCCATGGTCCAGCCCCGCCATTGCGTGCCAAACAGCCGCGCGGTGGAACGCACGCCGATCAGCGCGTCGTCCTCGCGGTCCTGCAGCGCATAAATGGTGTCATAGGCGATCACCCAGGCGATGCAGCCGGCGAAAAGCAGGCCGATGGCCAAGCCCGAGCCGTTGGCGCTGGCACCCGCCACCAATGCCCCCCAGGAAAAGCACAGCCCGAGCCAGGCCTGCGGCCACCAAGTGATGCGCTTCATGAAGGGATAGGCGCCCACCAGCGGAACGGCGCAGAGACTGATGATTGCGCCGGTTTTTCCCAAGGCCAACAGCACCAGCAAGCCGATGGCGATCTGGGCGGTCAGCCACAGCCACGCACCGCGCAAAGTGATCAGCCCCGCCGGCAAGGGCCGCGTGCGTGTGCGCGTTACCTGCGCGTCGATCGCGCGATCGACGATATCATTATAGGTGCAGCCCGCCCCGCGCGCGGCCACCGCGCCGATCAGAAACAGCAAAGCCAGCCAGCCATCCTGGCGTGTGAAGGCCTCTCCCGTGCGGCTCACGGCGATGCCCATCCAGCATGGCAGCAGCAATAGGCGCCAACCAACTGGCCGATCCAGGCGCGATAACTGCGCCATGGCGCGCAAAAGCGGCGGCAAAAACAGGCCCCGGGGGCGGCTGAGCGGCAAAGGCGGAGACGGCATCGCGCATTCGTTCCCTATCCCGCGGCTAGACGCAACCGGGCTTAGCGCTTATCTCCCCTGCTCTGTCAGCCACGGCGCGGCCCAGACAGACAACAAAAGTGCCGATCCATGACCGTGTCAGAAGACGATGAAGACAGCACGTCCCTGACGCGGGTGCGTCTAGGAGACATCGCAGCCTATATGTGGGCGCGTTGGCGCGCGCAGCCTTGGCTTGGCCTTGGCTTTTTGCTGGTCTTTGGCGCGTCCGTGGCCTGTGATTTGGCTTTGCCTTTGGCCGCCAGCGGGCTGGTGGAGGCGCTCGGGCGCGGGCCGGTTGAAGGCCAGCAAAGCGTGATCAGCGCCTATCTGGTGTTTTGCGCCATCGCTTTGCTTTTGTACCTGTGCCGCAACACCTCCTTCCGCTTCTGGATTCCGTTTGCTGCGCGCAACATGAAGGCCATTGTCAGCACTGCCTTCAAGGATGTGCAGCGGTTTTCCAGCGATTGGCATGCCAATACCTTTGCCGGGGCCAGCGTGCGCCGGGTGAGCCGGGCCATGTGGGCCTATGACGTGATCTCCGATACCGTGGCAGTGACGCTGCTGCCGGCCTTGGTGGTGCTGGTGGGTGTGACGGTCATCACCGCGTTGCAATGGCCGCTGATTGGCGCGTTTGTGGGCGCCACCATTGTGCTGTTCATCGTCTTTTCGCTTTATGTATCGCGGTATTATCTGGCGGCGGATTACGCCGCCGCGAACGCGGCCGATACCCGCATCGGGGCATCGCTGGCCGATGTCATTGGCGCGAACGCCACGGTGCGCGGTTTTGG
>JAKFWI010000243.1 GCA_021731965.1 Hyphomonadaceae bacterium
CGCCTCCGTGCGATCGGAAATCAAGCTGGCCGCCTCGGCAAAAGAGGTCAGGCGCGATTCCAGCGCCTCATCGGCGGCGGAGATTTCCGCTTCGGCGTATTCGGCTGCGTGCAGCACAGCCTCGCGGTGGTTCGATATTGCGGCGCCGATGGCCGCGGCCTGGTGCACCAAGCTCGTCCCGATTTGGAGCAAAGCGGCTCGATCGCTGTCCAGGCGCTTGCTCAGATCATCGGCACCGTCGCGCACGTTATCGACAGCTTTGCCCATGGCCGCTGCCTTATCCGAGACCAAGGTATCCAGGTTTTCGATCCGCGCGATGGCTTGTTGCACGGAGCGATCGAGCGCGGCCACTTCCCCGCGCACCGAAATGCCCAGCCGGCGCGCGGCCGCCTCCGCGACGGGTGATGGCGAGAGCATGCGCATCGCGACATCGGCCAGGCGGCGCGCTTCGGCGCGTGCGCGCGAGCCCTGCTGCGCCGAAAGGCCGCAGATCAATACCAAAGCGGCGGGTAGCAAAGCGCCCACCACACCGATAGCCAATTGTGCCGCCCCAAAGGAGCGTACGGGGCTGGCCTGTATGGCTAGGGACGCCAAGGCCGCCGACGCGCCCAGCCACATCACGGCGCTAAAGGCGCTTAGCCAAAACAGCCAGCGGCCAGCCCGATCCGTGATCTTGGCTAGATCGTCCGCGGGGCGCAGGGGCTCGCCATTGCTGAGCAAACCATAATCGGGACGCTTATCGGGATGAAACATGATCGCCACTCCGGCACAGCAATTCTAGCCGTACTTATCCACACGCCTGCAGACAGCAAAGCGCGGCAAGGTCTAGGCAAAAATCAGGCCAAGCGCCGATAAATTAACGATTAGTGCTCATTGAGGCCGAGAGGTGTCCCTCGTTTCCTCTGACAGGGAGCAATTGTGCGTGCTGGAACTCACGATCCTCGCGCCACCCTGGTGCGCGCGCAGGATGATCACCCGCCGCGCATGGCAGGGTTCGGTGCCAGGCTCGATTTGTTCAAACCCGGCTGGCCACTCATTGCGATCAGGCTGGCTAAAATTCACTCCTGCCCAAGCCAAGACGGAAGAAATAATGAGTTGTTTGACCCAAACCAGGAATGTCCACACTGGCTTCATCTCCGACACGAAAGCTGCTTGTGCGCCAATTTGGAGTTTGAGGCAAGAAGGCGGCGGCCTTTTCTGCTTTCCTGCACATGAAATCAGCTCAGCATCGCGCCAAGCCGGCTTGACGCGATGAATGAGGCAGGGCATGTCTAGGCGATGTTATTGTATAACAGTTCGCGCCCGAGCAGGAGCATCGGGATGCATGTGGCGCATGCTTATGCCTCCGGCATGCACGTGCTGTGCTGTGGCTTGCCTTTCGCCGCGCACTTTCTGGGGCTTAGCCTGCTGACCGCTGCCGGGGTGGGCGCTGTCCATCTTTGGGTGCATGCCCATGAATGGTGGCTTCTGGCGTTTTCTGCCTCGGTCTTTCTGCTGGGCGCTGGGCTGGAATGGCGTAGCCGCAGCCGGAGCCGCAAAAAAGGCCCCTCTTGGCTGCTGGTGTTGACGGGTTCCTGCCTGGTCATCAATTTTTGCGTGATTGCCACGCATCAAGGCGGCGTAAACGCCTCGCCTCTGGCGGTGCCCGTCAGTGCCGGCCAAGCGCACGGGTCTTAGCACTCGATTAACCGGGCGCGCGCACCACCTGAATGGCATTCTGAGCAAATGGCATCCGGTCTCTCGTCCCAAAGAGCTTCATTGCGCTCGTTCAAGCATTTTGGGGCATAAAGCCGCGACGACACTTTGTTGAAAATGCGCAAGGGCTGATCCCGATTTGACTGAATCAGGTCGAACCGGGTGAATCGGCTCTACACGAAGGAATTGGAGCCGTTCTGTCGCGAAAACCGTGTCACAGTTTTCGGGAACGGGTCTGGGCGGTGAGTTAAGCGTGAGATGAAGGTTTCTGAACGCGTTTGCGCCGCTGTGGCGGTTGGGGCTGCGACGCTGGCTTGGCCGGCGTCGGCGCAGGCTCCTGCCGCGGGCACAGCGCGCCCCATCAAAGAAGAAACCGTCGAGGTTTCGGCTGGCCTGCGCAGCGAGTTCACGCGGCTGACCTTTTCCTGGTCTTCCAACATTTCGGTTGCCGTCAAGCAGGATGGCGCGGTGCTGGATTTGCGCTTTTCCAGGCCTGGTGATCCGATCCTGGAGGATTTGCGCGTCAGCCCGCCGCGTTATCTGCGCTCCATCCGCCGCATTTCCCGGCCTGGCCAGCCTTTGCTGGTGCGGCTGGAACTGGATCCGCGGGTCAAAGCCCGCCATTTCAGCGAAGGCGGCGCTGTGGTGGTGGATCTGCTAAAGCCTGAGGCGGAAGTGGCGGTGCCGGAGGCGGTCGTGGCCAAGCCGGTCGAGGTCTACACCGATCCCGTCACCAAGGGCGGCACTGTCAGCATCCGCGCGACGGAGGAAGAAGGCGGCACGCGATTCACAGCACGCTGGCCACGCTTGGCGCGGGCTGCGGCCTTTCGGCGCGGTGAGGGGATTTATATCCTCTTTGACTCCCAGGCAAAGCTGGATTTGGCTGGGCTGGTGCGCGGCAGCACGCTCTATTCCGACGTAAGGGAAGTGCGCGGCGAGGGCTATGTGGGCTTGCGCGTCTCGGCACGGCCCGAGGTGCAGATTGGGGCCGAAAGCGATGGCGCGACGTGGGTTTTTCACCTCAGCGAGGCGGTGGATCCGCCGGAAAGCTTCGCGACGCAGCGGCGCGAAACGCTCGCCACCGGCTTTGCCCGCCTTACGGCGGATTTTGGCCGCGAGGGCGTGGTGCGCTGGATCGAAGATCCGGAAATCGGCGATCGCTTTGCGGCGGCGCTGCTGACAGGGCCAGCCATTGGCTTGTCGTCGCGCAACGTGACGCTGGAGGCCGCTTTGCTGCCCGCCGCGCATGGGGCGGTAGTGGAGACGCGCGCGGACGGCGTTGGCGCCAGTTTTGTGGGCGGCACGTTGACGATCTCGCGCGGGATCGGCCTCGTGGTGGCGGCGGCCAGCGAAGAGGCATTGCCACGCGGGCAAGGCGAGGGATTTAACGAGTGGGAGCCCACCGCTTTTCGCAAAATCACCGCCAGTTTGGAGCGCGCAGCTGCTGCGGAATTGGACGACGAAGGCAGCGATTTGTCGGCGCATTTGGCGCTGGCGCAGCATTTGCTGGCCTATGAATTGGCCCCCGAGGCGCTGGGCACCCTGCGCGCGGCGTTGGCGGCTTCGCCGGAAATCCAGGCCGATCCGCAGTTTCGCCTGCTGCGCGGCATTTCCAACGCCATCCTTGGCCGCATCGGGGAAGCCAACCAGGATCTTGAATTCGGGGGGTTACAGGACGACGCGGCGGCCAGCCTATGGCGCGGCTTCGCCGCGACCAAAGCCGAGATTTGGGGTGATGCCCGCCGCTCTCTGGAAAAAGGGCGGGCCGCGCTTGATGACCAGCCGCGCGCTTGGCGCTCGCGATTGCGTCTCGCGCTGGCCGAGAGCGCGCTGCAACTGGGTGATTTCGCCGCCGCTGAAGAGGCGTTGACTGAGGGCCAAGCCGAGACCACCGATCCGGCAGCGCAAGACGAAGCGGCTTTGCTGCGCGCGAGGCTCCAAGCGGCCAAGGGCCAGGTGGCGGCGGCTTTGAGCGCGCTCGATCGCCTGGCGCTCTCGAAGGTCAACGAAATGGTGGCCGTGCGCGCCAAGCTGGAAGCGATCAAAGTGCGCCGCTCGGTGGGCCAAACGCCGGATGACGCGGTGGAGCAATTGGAACAATTGCGCTTTCGCTGGCGGGGCGACGAGCTGGAGCTCGAAATCATCGCCACCTTGGGCCATGTCTATGCCGATCGCACCGAGTGGCGTGAAGGCCTTTCCGTGATGCACGCCGGCTCCACCCGCTTTCCCAAACTGCCGGCGGGACGGCGCCTGCGCCAGGATCTCGCGGCGATTTTTGAGCGGCTTTACCTCGATGGGGAGGCCGATACCATCGCGCCGATCAAGGCACTGGCGCTGTTTTACGAGTTCAAGGATCTCACGCCGGTGGGTGCGCAGGGCGATGCGATGATCCGCAAGCTGGCGGTGCGCCTCACCAAAGTTGATTTGCTGGAGCAGGCGGCGGCGCTGCTGCAGCATCAGGTGGATAATCGCCTGCGTGGGCTGGCCAAAGCGCAAATCGCTTTGGATCTGGCGGCGATCTATCTGGCCGACGGCAAGGCTGACAAAGCGCTCATGGCGATAGAGTTTTCGCGCCAGCCCAATTTGCCGCCTGCTTTGGTCAGTGAGCGGCGCATCGTGCAGGCCAAGGCGCTCATCGAGCTTGGCCGCTGGGATCATGCCAAGGAATTGGTGGAGCGCGATAACGGCCCGGACGCAGCCCGCATCCGCGCCGAGGTGGCCTGGCGCCAGCGCGATTGGCAAAATGCGGCCGTGGCGCTGCGCGAGATACTCCCCCCGCTTAAACGCGATGCGCCACTTGATGAGGACGCCCGCCGGGTGATTTTGCGCCTGGCAGTCGCTTACGTGTTTGGCGGGGACGAAGCGGGTTCGGCGGCTTTGCGCCGCGCTTATGCCGCAGCCCTGGCGGCCACGCCCGATTCCGAAACCTTTGACGTGCTGACGCTCTCACCGCAGCTGACGGACATTCGCCTGCGCAATGTCGCGCGGGAGGTCGGCAATTCCGATCTGATGGAACGCTTCTTAAAGCGCCTGCGCGAGGGCGGCGGTGCGCCAAGCGCCAAGGCGTGAGCGGGCGCGGCCTGGCGCGGCCTGGCGCGGCCTGGCGCGGGTTGACATCCGGCGCGGCTAAGGCGAGCACGCGCACGCCATGCTCTCGGTTGTGATGCCAACGCTGAATGCCGCAAATCATTTGCCGCGGTCTTTGCCGCCGCTGGCGGCCATGGAGGCTGTTGGCTTGGTCACGGAAGTGATCATTAGCGATGGCGGCTCCACCGATGCCACCTTGGCCATCGCCGAAGCCAGCGGGGCCCGTATCGTGATCAGCCAGGCCCAGCGTGGCCGCCAGCTGCGCGCTGGTGCGGCCCTTGCCAAAGGCAGCTGGCTGCTGTTTTTGCACGCCGATACCGCGCTCTCGCCAGGATGGGCCGGAGAGGTTGGTGCATTTATGCAAGGGGATGGAGAGCAGATCGGTGCCTTTGCCTATGGCTGTGATGATCAGAGCCCCGAGGCGCAGGCCATGGTGCGCTGGGTGGCGCGGCGCTGCCGCTGGCTACGTTTGCCTTATGGCGATCAGGGCCTGTTAATCCGCCGCGATCTCTATCAACGCGCTGGCGGCTTTGCCGAAGTACCGTTTCTGGAGGATGTAGAATTGGTGCGCCGGCTTGGCCGGAAACGCTTACACATGCTGCAAACGGTGGCGATCACGAGCGTAGAGCGGCATCGCAAGGATGGGTTTCGTAACCGCGCTATGCGCAATATCTCCTTGGTGGCGCTATTTTATCTCGGATTTTCGCCAAACTTCTTGGCGCGCCATTATGAGTAAAGCTGCAAAAGCGGCCATCACCTTACCTTTGCTATTGATTTTTGCCAAGGGTCCGCGCGTGGACGCGGGAAAGACGCGGCTGGCGCGCACCCTCGGGCGGGTGGCGGCGCTGCGCATCAGCCGCGGCCTGCAACGGCGCACTCTGCGGCTGGCTTGCGATCCGCGCTGGCATACGCGCCTGATGGTGACCCAGCGCAAGGATTTGCGCGTCAGCCTGCCCGGCGTGTGGCCGGGCCCAGATCAGGTCCAGCGCTGCATGCAGGGGAATGGCGATTTGGGTGCGCGCCTGGCGCGTGCCTTTGCGCATGACGGCCCGGTCGCGGTGATTGGAGCTGATTGCCCCATGCTGACGCGCGCGGCGCTCGCTGAAGGGCTGCGCGCGTTAAGGCGTGCACCTTTCGTTATTGGGCCCGCCGAGGATGGCGGCTTTTGGTTTTTTGCGGCGCGGTGCGGGGCGGATGCGCGCCAGGCTTTTGCCGGGGTGCGCTGGTCCACGCCCTATGCCTGCGCGGATGTGGAGCAGCGCTGCCCTGGGCGTGTGGCCCGGGTTCGCACCTTGCTCGATATCGACACCATCGAGGATTGGCGGAAATATCATCGCGATTTGCGGGCGCGCGCTTGGTATCTGGCGGGCCGCCCCGAGGCCAGCGAATCGCGCTCGGGCGCGGCCTCCCCGTAGCGGCTGCGGCACAACAGGAAATAGGCGAAGACGTGCTCAACATACGCGCGGGTTTCCGGGCGCGGCAAAGCCTCCAGCGTCAACAGCGGATCAGCGCGCCCAGAAAACGTCTCCAGCCATTTGCCCAGCCAGCCCGGGCCGCCATTATAGGCCGCCAACGCCAGCAGGAAATCACCGTCTACGGCGGGGCGATCCAACAGCCACACCAAGTAATCCTGCCCAAGTTCGGTGTTGAGATCGGGATCGTGCAACTCATGGGGGTTACGCCGGAAATCAGCACCAGGCTTGAGATCTTCCGCGGTTGAGGGGAGCAATTGCATCAGGCCCTGGGCATTCGAGCGGCTGATCGCCACCGGGGTGAAGCGGCTTTCTTGGCGCATGACAGCCAACACGGCGGCGCGGTCCAGCGCCGTTTCATCGGCCGGGGCGAAGCTGGTGGTGGGGCAAAAGCCGGCAGCGGTGCGATCGGGGCTATATTCTGCGGCGCGCAGCTGTGCGCGCGGTGCCAACAGCGCTTCGGCAAAGGCCAGAAATAGCGCGTCATCGGCGGGCGTCAGGCTGGCGTGCAGGCGCTCCAGCTCCAGCTCCGCGTCGCCAAGCTGGCCGAGTTCCGCCAGCCCTGCCGCGCGCCCCGCGCCGGGATGACCCTGAATCCAGGGCACCAAGCTGGCGCGGTCCAAAGCCACAACTTCAAAAGAGAAGGCGCTCAAACGGCCAAGCTGCGCCTCGGCCAGTTGACCGTAAAGCGTGCCGGGAAAGGCCGCCGCATTAGCCAAAGCGCGCAATGCGCCGGTGTAATCCCCCGCCGCCAGCGCCGCCCGCGCACCCCAAAACAGCGCCGCTGATTTCCCCCAGGCGTCGTGATAGGGCCAGGCACTGGCTTCCACCAACCAGCGACTGGCCTCCGCATAATCGCCGCTGTGCAGCGCCAACACCCCGAGCCAAAACTGCGCCTGGCCAATGCGGGCTGTATCAAGCCCGGCGCGCGCCGCTTGCTCTGCCCCGGCCCAATCATTGGCCGCGGCGCGCTGCACGATGCGTTCGATGGCCTCGCGGGCTGAGGCGCTATCGCCGCGGACGGC